>CAZZWT010000321.1:0-3555 GCA_964657775.1 uncultured Candidatus Methylacidiphilales bacterium
CCCAACTAACAACCCAAAATAAAGCCCGATGATCGACCCCACCGCCACGTCGGACGGATAGTGGCGGTAAAGTTCCATCCGCGCCCAAACCACGCCGACGCCAAAGACGAGCGTGACCAGACCAAGCGGCACTTCCACCGATAACAGCGCGACAGCGGCCCCGATCACCGAGGCCGCGTGTCCCGAGGGAAAACTCTGGAATCCGCCCTTGAACGAGTGGGTGATGCCGTAGAAACCATCGGCCATGTGCGCATCGGGCCGCGGCCGTCCGGCGGTCAGGCGCACGCAATCATCGGCCAGCCCCGCCAGCGAGGCGCCGAGGAAGTAGAGCACCGCCGCGCGCCGCCACGCGCTCGATTTTGTGGCCACGCCGTAGCACCAAACGGCGAGCGAGAAGGGCAGGTTGTAGGTCGGATAATCGCCCCACGTGCTGAGGTACCACGCGACGTTGTGCGCCGTTTGCTCCTGCGCGCTGTCCCAGAAATGGACCGCCTCCAGCAACGCGCGATCATGCGGCCAGATCGCCGCGCCAATCGCCAACGCAATCACGGCCGTCGAGAGCGCCACCCATTTCCGCGCGCAAAACAGCGCCCACGCCCCGCGCAGAATCGTCCGCCCCTGCGCCACCGTGGCGACCACAACCAGCGGCGCGCGGAATGGTTTAACCTTCACGGGCTCTGTTTATCAGCGCGCTTGCGGGATTCAAAGCGAGTTTTGTCTTTCTGGTGGCCCGGACAACTCGTTGTCCGGGTTCGTGCGAACCCTTTCGCACGAACAGGAGGTCGCAGGTGATCGGCGATTGCAACGGGAAGCGGAAATCCCCGCCGACCTCCTGTGCCTCCGCTGCGCTGCGGCATCCGGACAACAAGTTGTCCGGACCACGGGGAAGGGGGCGATCCCTTACGGCGTTATCGTGACGCCAACCGTTTCTTCCAAGTGGTAAAACCGACACGAACTCCAATTCCAATCCAGCGATGACTCGCACAGTCCAGCCACCACCGGATTCTCGTGCATGTAACCGAGTTTGATGTTCAACAAATCCTGTGTATCGACATTGTGATCGTAGAAGCGCGGTTGCCAAATAGGGCATTCCCTGGGACAAAGCTGCTCGTATTTTGCGAGATCGCGCTCGAAGAATTGACGAATGCGGTAAGAGCTGGTTTTCTTCCAAACTTGGACGAATGGGGTGATCCTAAAGTTTTCGTCGCCGTAAATGAGCGCATGGACATGATTCGGCATCACCACGAATCCGGCGCAACTTGCACGGTGTGTCATGAGGCATTTCTGCAGTACCTCCAAAACGATGTCGCGGGTCTCGGCGGAATCGAGAAAACGCCTTCTTTGATACGTCGAGAAGGTGAGGAAATGGGTGTAGCCGGGAAGATCGAGAATTTTTCGCTCGGGCATAAAGCTTCTTTCGCAATTGCGAGCAGCTAGCGGCGACCTCCTGTTGGCGCGAAATGGATTCGCGCGAACCCGGACAACAAGTTGTCCGGGCCACCAACTGAACTACTTCTTCGCCAGCAAATCGCGGATTTCCGTCAGCAGAAGCTGATCGGTTGTCGGCGCGGCCGGTGCGGCGGGCTTTTCCGCTTCCTTGCGCTTGAGCGAATTGACCGCTTTCACCACGAGGAAGATCACCGCCGCGACGATAAGGAAATTGATCAGCGTGTTGATGAACGCACCGTAGCCGATGGCCACTTCGGGATGAATCACCCCTGCGCCATCGGTCAATGCCGGCTTAATGACAAACTTGAGCGACGAAAAATCGATGCCACTCATCATATAGCCGATCGGCGGCATGATGACGTCCTTGACCAACGAGGTAACGATCCCGCCAAAGGCGCCGCCAATGATGACGCCGACCGCGAGGTCCACAACGTTTCCACGTGAGATAAACTCCTTGAATTCTTTGGCGAGGCTCATGCGAATTAAATAAGCAGACGCTTTGCCATGAACCAAGAGTTTTTCACGGGCGAAGTGGGTTAACAGGTAGACGCAGCCTTACCGTCTCGACTTTACGGCCTAAAGGTCTAAGCTGGTGACATGGTCGGAATCAAATCGCTATCTCTCGAACAGGTCATCTGGATTGACCCGGAACGGATGAGCGGCATCGCGTGCTTCGCCGGAACTCGGGTTCCCGTTCAGTCGCTGCTCGATCATATCGAGAATGGATCGACGCTCGACGAGTTTCTTGAGGGATTTCCCTCGGTCAAGCGCGAGCAAGCCATCGCTTTTCTTGAACTAGGCAAGGATCAACTCGTCCGATGCGCGTCCTCTTAGACGAGTGCGTTAATGCCGGCCTGAAGCGTTTGCTCTCAGAGCACCAAGTCCGGACCGTTCCGGAGATGGGTTGGAGTGGCTTAAAAAATGGCAAGCTCTTGGGGGAAATCGCCCGCGAGTTTGATGTCTTCCTGACGATCGATCAGAACATTCGGCACCAGCAGAATTTGTCGAAACTGTCTTTCGCGATTCTATTTGTTTCCGTCCCGAATAACATGATGGATTCCTATCGGCCTCTATCCGATTCGATTTCACGGGCAATATCTGTATCGAAGCCGGGTGACATTGTCTCGGTTCCCTAATCCAGGTGGGTCGCTTTGGTGTGACTTACCGCTTGCAGAGGTGGCTTTGCTCTGCTGTAATACCCATTCGCGCTTGATAGCCCGGCCTTGGCCGTGCGGCGCGGAGGCAACCTTTAACCCTACTCCGCCTAGGTAAAGGCGGTTTTGTTGTCTTTAGTCCAGTCGTCAGTCCGGTACGAAATGCCATTCAGGTTCATTTAGGCTCATTTAGCCTGATTCATGAATATTCAGCGTACCCCCGGCGCCCCATTTACCGTTATCAATCGGCGCCCTTTCCAAATCCTATGAGCTCAGCCATGCAAGAACTGTTAGGGAAAACGATGAAGTCGTTTTCCGAAGGAAGCATCGTCAAGGGACGCGTGTTGCAGAAACGCACCAATGAAATCCTCGTCGACATCGGCTACAAGTCCGAGGGTGTCATCAGCCTCAGCGAATTCGAGGACGACGAGCCGCTCGAAGTCGGCAGCGAAGTCGAAGTGCTCCTCGAGCGCCTCGAGAACGACGAGGGCATGGTTGTCCTGTCCAAGGAAAAAGCGGCCCAGAAGCAGAACTGGGAAAAGATTGTCGCCATCTTCAATAACGGCGGCCTCATCACCGGCAAGGTCAAGGCCGTGGTCAAGGGCGGGCTCATGCTCAACGTCGGCGTCGAGGCATTCCTGCCCGGCAGCCAGGTGGACATCATCGCGCCGAAAGATCTGCGCGTTTACGAGGGCAAGACCCTCGAGTGTAAAATTGTTAAGCTCAACGAAGAGCGCAAGAACGTCGTTCTGTCGCGCCGCGAGCTGATCGAAGCCGAACGCGCCGAGAAGCGCTCGAAGCTGCTGGGTGGCATCGAAAAGGGCGGCACGGTCAAGGGCATCGTCAAGAACATCACCGATTTCGGTGCGTTCATCGACCTCGACGGCCTCGACGGCCTGCTCCACATCACCGACATGAGCTGGAGCCGCCTCAACCACCCGAGCGAAATGCT
>CAZZWT010000322.1:0-3513 GCA_964657775.1 uncultured Candidatus Methylacidiphilales bacterium
CCGTAGAACATGATCGCGCCGTCGAATGTCTTATTGGTCTGCGCCGCCTGGTAAACAAAACTCGCCCCGGCGCCCCATCCCATAACCACGACATGATCAACGCGGAACTTCGGGCTTTCATGAAAGAGCCGGATGCCAGCATTGACCGTCTTCATGACCGACTCGGAACTCAGGTTTGCGGTCAGGTTGGCCAGGTCGCCAGGATCAGTCGTCTGGCGTCCATTATATATATCGACCGCCACGACGAGATAACCCTGCGCCGCCAAGCGGTCCGCCTCGCATTTGGTAAAATCATCCAGACCATACGCATCCGGCACCAGAACAATACCCAAGCCGGGCGGGGTGGTGGGAATCGCGAGATAAGCGAGGTCTTCCGCGCCAAAATCACTGAGCGTGATGGAACGGCCCGTGAGCTTCGAGACCGCATCTGCGTCATCGCCGTTAGCGGCGCTGACATCGTTCCCTGAAACCAAAAGTACAGGGGCGAGGCAAAAGCCCAAGAAAGAAAAAAACAGGCGGTGATGCATGGCGAGGCTGCTTATTGAAACATTGTCGTCACGACATTGTCGAGAAAGCAGCTTTTATTAGGGAAACAGCCCGCGGACGTTTTTGGCCGTTACGACCTTGTTGATGCCGATGGAAAGCGCCGCCGTACGGTTGTCGATGTTGTGCTTCTTCGCCTCCTTGAGCACGGTGTCGAGCGTATGCCCGAGGATACGGTAAAGTTTGTCGAAGATTTCCGTCTCGGCCCAGAAGAAGCTCTGGAGGTCCTGCACCCATTCAAAGTAGCTGACGATGACGCCGCCCGAGTTGCAAAGGATGTCGGGAATAACGAAAATCTCGGGACGCTGGCGTAGGATGGCATCGGCCTCGACGGTGGTGGGGCCGTTCGCGCCCTCGGCCAGAATACGACACTGAATTTTGCCCGCGTTCTCCGCCGTGATCTGGCGGTCCATCGCAGCAGGAATCAGGACTTCGCATGGTTGGATGAGCAAATCTTCGTTGGAAATGGCATCGCCACCGGGAAACCCCGCCACGCCGCCGGTGCGCGTGACATGGTCCTGCAAGGTCGGAAGGTCGAGGCCCTTGGGATTGTAGATGCCGCCGCTGACATCGCTGATGCCGACGATCCGGGCGCCGTACTTCGCCATACCCATCGCCGCGTAGCTGCCGACATTGCCGAAGCCTTGCACGATCACCCGGCTGTCGTTGGGCAGCTTCAGCATGTCGACCGCGCGATTGGCCAGGAACGCCACGCCGCGTCCGGTCGCTTCCTTGCGCCCGAGCGAGCCGCCGATGCTGACCGGTTTACCCGTGACGATGCTCGGCACCGAATGCCCGATCTGGTGGGAATAAGTGTCCATCATCCACGCCATGGTTTGCTCGTTGGTGCCCATGTCCGGCGCCATGACGTCGGTCTGCGGGCCAATGAACGGAATCATCTCGCTCGTGTAGCGGCGAGTGATTCGCTCCAGCTCCCCGATGGAAAATTTGCGCGGATCGATGGCCACCCCACCCTTCGCGCCGCCGTAGGGGAGGTCGGCCAACGCGCACTTCCAGCTCATCCACATCGCCAGCGCGGCCACTTCGCCCAGCTCCACGGAAGGATGATAACGAAGACCGCCCTTGGTCGGCCCCAGCGTGAGGTGATGCTGCACGCGATGACTTTCAAAAACTTTGACCTCACCTGAATCAAGCCGCACCGGAAGTGAAACCGTCACGAGCCGCTTCGGCAGCTTCGTCCGTTCACGCATGCCCTCCGGCATGTTCATGAAATCAGCCACGGCATCGAACTGGTCGCAGGCCATCTTGTACGCGGGATTGGAGAGGAGTTGTTTCATATTTCAGTCATCCTGAGCTTGTCGAAGGTTCAGCTTCCAGGAAGTAAACGATCAATCGAAGGCTATTCGTATTTAAGCAGCTTTTTTCTTCGCGTGAAATTCAGCAGAAATATCGAGGAAATTTTTAAGCAAGTCCTTGCCATGTCGCGTCAGGATCGACTCGGGATGGAATTGCACGCCATGGATTGGGTATTCCTTGTGCCTCACGCCCATGATCTCGCCCTCGGCGGTATGCGCATTGACGATTAGCGATTCGGGAACGGTCGTCGGTTCGATGATGAGCGAATGGTAGCGCGTCGCCTCGAAGGGACTGGGCAGCTTCGCGAATACACCAGTGCCGTCATGCAAAATGGGTGACGTCTTGCCGTGCATCAGTCGCGGCGCGCGCACAACGCTGCCACCATAAACATACCCGATGCATTGATGCCCCAAGCACACGCCGAATACCGGCAGATGCGGCCCGATCTTCGCAATGACTTCATTGGAAATGCCCGCCTCCTTCGGCGTGCAGGGGCCGGGCGAAATGACAATGGCCGAAGGCTTCAGTCCTTCGATTTCCGCGATGCTGATTTCGTCGTTGCGCTTCACGACCGGTGCCGCGCCCAGCTCGCCAAAATATTGGACGAGGTTGTACGTGAACGAGTCGTAGTTATCGATGATGAGGAGCATGGGAAGAGAAATAAGACAGGAGAAACATGAAGTACATGAGACAACCTCAATAGAACATTATCCGCATTTTGCGCAACTTCATGTATCTCATGTTCCTCCTGTCTAAAATAGTTTCGCCATGGCGAGCGCCTTCAGCCCTGCCTTGGCCTTGTTGAGCGATTCCTCGTACTCACCCAACGGCGTCGAGTCGGCCACGAGTCCGCCGCCTGCTTGCAGATAGGCCTTGCCGTCCTTGAGCAGCAAGGTGCGGATGGCGATGCACGAATCGAGATTGCCGGAGAAACCGAAGTACCCGACCGCCCCCGCGTAAGTCCCGCGACAAGTCGGTTCCTGGTCGGCGATGATCTGCATGGCGCGAATCTTCGGCGAGCCGCTGACCGTCCCGGCGGGAAATGTCGCGCGCATCACGTCGTAGGATGAATGCCCCGGCTCCAGTTCACCCTCCACGTTGGAGACGATATGCATCACGTGCGAGTACCGCTCTGTGATCATGAAATCGGTCAGACGCACGGTGTTGAATTTGCAGACGCGGCCCACGTCGTTGCGGGCGAGATCGACCAGCATGACGTGCTCGGCGCGTTCCTTGGGATCGGCCAGCAGTTCCTCGCAAAGGCGGTCGTCCTCCTCCGGTGTCTTGCCGCGCGGACGCGTACCCGCGATGGGGCGAATCCGCACACGACCTTCCTCACAGCGCACATGCAGTTCCGGCGACGAGCCGACCAGAGCCATCCCGCCGAGCTTGAGAATGAACATGTAGGGCGATGGATTGATCAACCGCAGCGCACGGTAAAGATCAATGGGCGGATGATCAAACGGCACCTCGAAGCGTTGCGACGGCACCACCTGAAAAATATCACCGGCGCGGATGTACTCCTGCATCGCCTCGGTCATCTTCACGTACTGGTCGCGTGTCATGTTGATCGACGGCTCCAGCGGCTGCACATCGGTATAGACCGGCAACAGGCTTGCCCGCACTGGACGCGAAAGGCGCGCTTCCAGTTCC
>CAZZWT010000323.1:0-3491 GCA_964657775.1 uncultured Candidatus Methylacidiphilales bacterium
GTGAAAGTGCGCGCGATCGCGTCGAGCTTGTTGAGGTCATAGCTTTGGCCGCGCTTGGCCAGTAAATCCGCATAGCGCGGGATGGGCCGGATCAACGTATCCCAGTTGATCTTGAAAAAATTCTCGAGCAGATGACGACGGTCCTCGTCGTCAAGTTGCGCCGCCGGTTTGCGGCTGAGTGTTTCCCACGTGTCCTCAACTTCACCGCTGACCAGCTCCAGAATCTGCTTCACCAACACGGGCGTGAAGTTGAACGTGACGCGCACTTCCGGCTGCGCGGTGACGAGATCGATCATGTCGAGGTAGCCCTTCACCGCGTGCAGGCGCACCCACGGCATCATCGCCTTCTTCGTCAACGGATTGACGTAGTAGGGCTGGTGCATGTGCCAGAGGATAACGACATTCATGCGTTGCTCTCCCCGCGGAGGAAGCGTGCGGCTTCCTCGGGATAAACGGTGTTGATGTAGGAGCCGAGGCCGATCTCGAATCCGGCCAGCGAGTTGAAGCGCGGCACAATCTCGACATGCCAGCAGTAATCGTAACGCGAACTGGCAAAGCGTTCCGTGCCCGGGCGGCGTAGCGGTGCGGTGTGAAGCAGCATATTATAGCCCGGCTTTTCCAGCACGAGGTTGAGCCGCTGGAGGGCGAAGCGGAAAACTTCGGCGAGGTCCTGCAGTTCGGTCAGCGTGCACGAGGTGTAGTCGGGATGATGCCGCTTGGGATAAATCGCGAGCTCGAACGGGAACCGGCTGGCGTAGGGGCAGAAGAGGACGTAGCTGTCGTTTTCCGCGACGAGGCGCGATCCCTCGGTGCGCTCCGTGTGGATGATATCGCTGAAGAGGCTGCGCTGCTTGAGCAAGTAGTGTTCGCGCGCCCGCTCCAGCTTGCCCTCGACGAACGGCGGGACGATCGGCAGCGCGACGAGCTGCGAATGCGCGTGGGCCAGCGACGCGCCGGCGCTTGGTCCGACATTCTTGAAAACGTACATGTGCTGGAAGCGCGGGTCCTTGTCGAGGTCGATGATGCGCTCACGGTAACTGGCAAAGACCTCGGTGATCCCCGCGACCTCCAAGTCCTCCAGCGCGAGTTTCGAGTCGGGCGTCTCGATGATGACCTCGTGCGCGCCGATCCCGGTGAGGTGATCGTAAAGGCCGACGGGCGAGGCTTCCAGCTTGCCCTCCACGCGCATGGCGGGATAACGATTCGGCACCACGCGGACGCGCCAGCCCGGCTCGTTGGGCTTCGTCTTTTCCTTTCGGATGGAGAAAACTTCGGGCGGCGTGAGGCGTTCATTACCTTCGGCAAACGGATCGAGCTCCGCATTCTGCAAGACGGCCGGCTGAAAATCCTGCGGGCGTCGCTGGCGCTCCGGGGCAAAGACGACCCAGGTGTTGTGGAGAGGATCGCGGCGGAATTTAGGCGTCATGCGGAGGGCAGTAAATCAGGAACGGCGGTTTATGCAACTCCCAGCAGTTGACGTGCCGCCGCCAAGGTGGCAGGGCGATCGCTAGGATTGCGAGCGAGGAGATGCATCACCCACGTACTGCACGAAGCAGGGAGGGCGGGCGCTTTGTCGGCGAGCGGCTCGGCTGGAAAGCGCAGGCAATTGATCGCGACTTCGGCACTGCTCGTGCCGGGATGGGGAAAAGCTCCTGATGCCGCGTAATAAAACAGGCAGCCGAGGGAGTAGGTGTCGGTAAGGATGCTGGCCGGCGCGCCATCGAATTGCTCCGGTGCCAGCGTGTGGATGCTACCGAAAGCGGCAGATCGCCCCATGGGCGGATCCAGGCGATAGAAGGGAAGCTCGAGCAGCTTCCAGGTTGTAGAGGTTTGGAAAAAGTTGTCGGCGTTGAGATCGCCGTGGGTCCAGCCGGCATCGTGCAACGCCTCAACCGCCGCGAGAGATTGATCCACCAACGTACGCCAGGCTTCCGCGCTGAGCGGGCTGGCTTGGACAACTTGCGAAAGTGTCGAGCCAACCAGCAGTTCGTAGACGCTGTAGATGCCATGTTGGGGATCGGTGCCCGCAGCAAGGCGTTGGACCCAGCTTTCATGGGTGACCGGAAAATCAGCAGGCACCGTTTGTGGCCGGGGATGAAGCGCCAGGCGCACGGCGACGTCATTGCCGGTTTCCTGGTCGCGCGCGCGAAAGACCCGGGCCTCGCCACCGGTACCGACCGGCGCGAGGAGCAGGTAACGCCCGTCGATGAGGATGTTTTTCATGCGGTGGAGGACGAAGGATTTATTAGCCACAAAAGAGCGCAAAGAACACAAAGATCAAAGTGCCTACGTCTTATGAGATAGCCGACGCGGACATATCCCTCGGCCTTGCGCCGGAAGCGTCCCGTGGGCGGGACACTTGGTCCGATTCTAAAATAATGAAGTTGTTGTTATGCTACGAACGTCCCAGCAGTCGCGCGTGCTCGCGCAACCGATCCGGCGCAAGGGCCTGCGCCGGCTACCTTTCAGCGCGACGCCGTGCGCCATTTCGTGGGCGACAATCCCGTGCGGCGGGAAAAGTCGATCGAGAGATGGTACGGCGAGTGGTAGCTCAGCTGCTCGGAGATTTCCTTCACCGTGAGGCTGGTGCTGCGCAAGAGATCGCGCGCACGGCGGTGGCGGATTTCGATCCGGTATTGCTTGGGCGAGAAACCGGTCTGGCGCTTGAACTCGCGCCGGAAATAGGAGTAGCCGATGCCGAGCTTGCGCGCGATTTGCTCCGCGGAGATGTTCTTCTCGAGGTTCTGCGCGAGCAGGGCCTGCGACTCGGAGACGAGATATTCGATCCGGCGCGGTACAGCCTGCTGACGCGGCGAGCCGGTGCGGAGCAGGGTCAATATTTGCACGGCGAGCAGGCCGAGGCGGATAGGGAATCCCGGCGACTTGGCGCGCACCCAGCGATGCGCGGTCTCGAACAACGCCTCGATTTCATCATGCGCCTCAATTTGATAAACCGGATTCTTCGGGTCGATGACACTGGCCGTGCGTAGTTGATCCATGTAGGCGCCGTTGACTTCGATCCACGATTCGTTCCAGCCGGTGGCGAGTTCGGGCCGGTAGCGATGCCAGACGCCGGGAAAGAGGATGAACAGCGAGGCGCGTGTCAGCTTTCGTCGCTTGATGCCGGTGGCCTCGAAGGTGCCTTCGCCTTCATGGATGTAGAGTAGTTGGTAATCCTGCAGTACGCGGCCTTGTTCCCAAGCGAATTGATGGCCGCCGGGGTGGTTACCCGGTGGGTAGGCCGTGTTGGGCGGCACGCGGACGCGACCGAACGACGTCGCATGTAGGCCCCACGGGCGATCCTTGGGGGCGACCGGAAAATAGGCGAAGTAGTTTTGCGCCATGGGGTGGATTCCGCATCAGTTTTTGTATGCGAAGCCGCCGGTTGTCAACGTTAGACATGGTAGACGGCGCAGGCCCTTGCGCCGGAACGGTTGCGCGAGTACGCGCGACCGCTGGGATATCCATTTAACGGACAAGTGAGCGTTTTA
>CAZZWT010000324.1:0-3479 GCA_964657775.1 uncultured Candidatus Methylacidiphilales bacterium
TGCTTGCTCGCTTGGAAATCGACTTGGTGCCGCGCGAGATCGACCCGCGCCACTTCGACCTGCAGCGACTGCCCCGCGCGCAGGATGATCTTCGTGCGCTGCCCTTGCAGCTCCAGCCGTTGCGGGTTGAAGACGAATAGGTCGCCCTGCAGTCCCGACATCGGGACCATGCCTTGAATCACGAACTCGGGCAGTTGCACCATGAGGCCCGACGAGCGCACTTCCTGGATCAGCGCCTGGAACGAGGTCCGCTCCGTCGCGCGCGCCTGCCGCTCGAAATACTCCAGCTTCTTCAGTTTCACCGACTCCTGCTCGGCCTCGGCGGCGGAGCGTTCCGTGGTGGAAAGATGGAGCGCGAGCCGCGCCAGCCCGTCGTAGCTCGAGTCGCCCGTGGCCGGGCCCTTGGTGAAGAGCACGCGATGCACGACGAGATCGGAGTAGCGCCGGATGGGCGAGGTGAAGTGGGTGTAGTTCTGCTTCGACAGCCCGTAATGGCCCAGCGGTTTCGGGCTGTACATCGCCCGCTTGAGCGACTTGAGCAGGCCGATCTTCACCACCGCCTCGCCTGGTTCGCCGCGCACGCGATTGAGCAGCTTCTGGATTTCGCCGCGCTGCGTCAGGTCGCCGCAGGGGATACCCATCGACTTCGCCTGCGCGCGGAATTCCCGCAGGCGGTCGGGGTCCGGATTCTCGTGGATGCGGTAGAGCCCCGGTCGGTTGCGGCGTTTCAGTTCCAGTGCGACGACTTCGTTGGCCAGCAGCATGAATTCCTCAATGAGCTGGTGCGAGATGTCGTTGTCCGTTTTTTCCAGGTGCGTAGGCACGCCGAATTCATTCACGCGCACTTTGACCTCGGGGAAATCGAGCTCCAGCGCGCCCTTGGCGAAGCGTTGCTTGCGCAGGACCTGCGCCATCTTGTTGAGCGCGTGGACATGCTCGCCCAGCGGCGTGGCGGCCGGCTTTTGCAGCGCGGTAAAGGCTTCCTGGTAGGTGAACCGCTTCGCGCTGTGGATGATTCCCTCGGCAAAGCGGAACGACTTCGTTTCGCCCTTGGGATCAAGCACGACAATAGCGGTTTTCACCAGCCGGTCGACGTCGGGCATCAGCGAGCAAATGCCGTTGCTCAGCTTTTCCGGCAGCATCGGGATGACGCGGTCCACGAGGTACACGCTGTTGCCGCGTGACTTCGCCTCGACATCGAGCGCGGAGCCGGTCGGCACGTAGTGCGAGACATCGGCGATGTGAATGTAAATCTCGAAATCGCCGTTGGGCAGAATCTTGTACGACAGCGCGTCGTCGAAATCCTTCGCGTCGTCCGGATCGATCGTCATGGTAAAGATCGACCGGAAATCCTCGCGGCGCGCGATCTCGCTTTCGGGGATGACGGCGGAAATCTCGGCGGCCTGCTGCTCCACGTTCTCGGGGAACGAGGTGGGCAGGTCGTGCTTGCGGATGATCGAGACGAGGTCAACGCCGGGTGCATCGGGCGCGCCGAGCACCTCGGTAATCACGCCCTCGGGAGCCTTGCGCCGATCGTACCAATCGTTCAGTTCCACCACGACCTTCTGGCCCAGGTGCGCCGGGTCTGTCGGCGTGGGCACGGAGACGTCGTGCGGGATCTTGGTCTCGTCCGGCAGCACGTAATAGAAGAGCTCCGACTTGCGCAGCGTGCCGACAATCTGGCGCCTCTTGCGTTGGAGCACCTTCACCACTTCGCCCCGCAGACGGCTGTCGCGCTGGCGTCCGCCGCGCTGTTCCTTCAGGCGCGCGAGCACGAGGTCGCCATGAAAGGCCACGCCGGTGTCTTCGCCCGCGATGTAGAAATCGGGCTCGGCCGGGTCGATCGAAACGAGGAAGCCAAAGCCGCGCTCGTTCATCTGCAGCCGGCCCACGCAAAAGCCCAGCTTCTTCGGCAAAACCCAAAGGGAGTGCCGCACCTGCATGATGCGCCCTGCTTTTTCCTCGTCGCACAGGAAGTTGGAAAAGGCCGGGATTTCCTCCTGCGGCACGCGCAATTTGCGCGCGAGCGCATCTTCATCCAACGGCTGATAACTGGCCAGGCTGAGCAGCGGCACGAGCGCCTCGCGCCAGTGCATCGGCGCGGACGATTTATGTTCCGGCTTCTGCTCAGGCTTATTGTCCGGCTTCAGGTCCCGTTGCGGCTGCGGCCGGTTGGGCTTGATCTCGCGCGGCGGCTGGTGGCGCGGTTGCGAACGGTTGGAAGCGGGCGGATTCTGGGCGCGAAGTTGGTTCGGCGGAACTTGAAACGAAACCTTGGTCCGATGCTTTGGATGGAAATTCTGCTTGGGCACCACCACCGGCGCGGGCTCGGCCTTGGGCTTTTCCTTGCCGCCGAAGAAGCGCCGGATTTTTCCGCCCCACGTTTCCGGTTTGGGCGCTGCCTTGGGTGGCGGAAGCGCGACGGGCAGGTGCTGGCTCTTCTTCGCGGGGCGTGAGGACTTGGGGCTTTGGCCCGGACCCTGGCCGCGATGATGCTGCGTTTTGTGTTTCGGTTGCTGGCTCTTCGGACGCTCCGGCTGATGCTGTTGCTTTTTCGGCGGAGGGTTTTGGGACTTACTAGTGGGGGGGCGGCTGCGCCGCGGTCTATTCATTACAGGCCCCATTAGCGCACGAGAGGCGTCAGATGTCGAGGGATGTTGTTGTCCGCCGCTGGCGCGCATGCTAAAGGCTGGGATGATATTTTTCCGGCAAGTCCTGGTTTTCGCGCTGATCGGCGCAGCCTCCGCTTCCCTGCGCGCGGAGGAGATTCTTTTCTTCGGCAACAGCTTCACCTTCGCCGACATGGCGCCGCTGGTCATGGCTCACGGCGGCGTGCCCGCGCTGGTGAAAGACATCGCGATCGCCAAGGGCAAGCCGGTCGAGACCACGGCCGTCACCTCCGGCGGCAAGGATTGGGCTTGGCACCTCGCGCAGCCGAAAACTGCCGAGGCGCTGGAGAAAACGTGGGACTGGGTCGTGCTGCAGGATTACAGCACCGCGCCGACCAAGGCGGGCAACATCGACCAATTCATGAAGGACGGCGAGACGTTCTCCGCTCGCATTGCCGCGAAATCGCCCAAGGCGGGCATCGTGCTTTACGAAACGTGGGCGCGTCCCGCCGGCGCCTATTATCAAAAGGGACCCGGCGCGGTCCTCGTCAGCCCGGAGGAAATGATGAGCGAGCTCCACACCTCCTATGCCAAGTTGCGCGATGACCTCGCCGCGAAAAATCCCGCGCGCGAGGTGCGCGTGGCGCCGGTGGGCACCGCTTTCGCGCGCTGCAAGGCGGAGTTTCCCGCGATCAAGCTTGACGCCATCGATAACCATCACGCCACCGCCGAGGGCTACTACCTCGCGGCGCTGGTGATCTACGAGACGATCAATCACGACAGCGCAAAAGGCGCGCCGACGCTATTCGGCCTGGTGAAATACCCCGCCGAGGTGGCGACGGAATTGCAGGCCGTGGCGGATGAGGTTTC
>CAZZWT010000325.1:0-3418 GCA_964657775.1 uncultured Candidatus Methylacidiphilales bacterium
ATTCGAGGGCGCACATCAGGCCCTTCACGCGCACGTCTTTGATGATGTCGTACTTCTTTTGCAACGTCAGGAGACTCGTCTCCAAATACGCGCCCATCTTCGCTGCGTTCTCCACCAGATTTTCGTCCTCCATGACGGTAATCGCCGCGAGCCCCGCCGCGCAGGCGAGGTTGTTCCGCCCGAACGTCGTCGAGTGGACAATGCACCGATCCATGCGCGAGAAAGTCTTTTGGTAAATCGAGCGCCGCGTTACGACCGCCGCCGCCGGCACGTAGCCGCCACTCAGCGCCTTCGCCAGCGTGAGAATGTCGGGTTCGAGGCCCCAATGCTCAAACGCGAACCATTTGCCTGTGCGGCCCAGGCCGGTCTGCACCTCATCGCAAATAAAGAGCGTACCGTACTTGCGGCAGAGCGCCTGCGCCTGGTTGTAGTAATCGTCCTTGGCGAACTTCACGCTCTTGCCCTGCACGAGTTCCACGATGAACGCGGCCACGTCGCCCTTCTTCAATTCGTGCTCCAGCTCGGCCACGTCGCCCATCGCCACCGTCTCGCATCCCGGGACAAAAGGCCCGAAGCCCTCGTGAAACGCCGGGTTGCCCGTGATCGACAGCGAGCCATAGCTCAAGCCATGGTAGGAATTCTTGAGCGACAAAATGCGCGGACGCCGCGTGGCGCACTTGGCGAACTTCAACGCGCCCTCCACCGCCTCCGTGCCGCTATTGCAAAGGAAAACGGAATCAAGATGCGGCGCACCCTGCTGCGCCAGTTTCTTCACGAGGCGCTCGGCCAGCAGGCCGCTCATCAGCGCGGAATCGAGCTGCACCATGTTGGGCAAATTCAAATCCAGCACGTCACGGATGGCCTGCTGCACCACGGGGTGGTTACGGCCAATGTTAAAAACGCCGAAGCCGGAAAGGAAATCGAGATAATCCTTCCCGTCCATGTCGTAAAGATAGGCGCCTTCCGCGCGGGCATAGACGATGTCGAAACCGATGGTGCGTTGGACCTTGACCAGCGTGCGATTCAGATAGTGGTCGTGGAGCTCGTAATTTTCACCGAGCCGGGTGGTGACCAGATCCTTGATGTCGAGAGGCATCATCGAACTAAGCACGATTTAACCGCAAAAACAAGCTTCTGAGGACGACTTAAGTGGTGGCTTTTAGGGCCTCGTACATGCCTTGCTGCAAGATCTCCATGTAGCGCTCGGGTTTCGCGACAGCCTTGAAGCCAAACTGTTCATACAATCCATGCGCGTTGATCGTGACCAGGTTCCACCGGCGCAAGCCTTGCAGGTCGGGGTGCGCCTGAATGGCGGCGACCAGCGCCTTGCTCAGGCCCTGGCCGCGATGCTCCGGCAGGACGAAGACGTCGCATAGATAAGCAAAAGTTGCTTTATCAGTGACGATCCGCGCAAAGCCGACTTGGGCGGCGCCCCGATAAACGCCGAGACAAAACGAGTTCCGCACGGAGCGTTCGACGATTTCCCTCGGAATGGACTTGGCCCAATACGACTGGGCGAGAAAGCCGTGGATCACATCGAGGTCGAGCCGCGCGAGGTCGCACGAAATCTCGTAACCTTCGGGGAGATCGGTCGCCATGGCCTACCGCCTGACGACCAGCGTGCCTGCGATCATGTCGTGCAGCGCCTGCTTGCGTTCGGTAAAGCCCGCCATGATATAACCGATGCAGAGGATCATACCCGAGATCAGCTTCGAGAAAAAGCGGCCGGTCGCCTGCCCGAAACCAATGCGGCCGCCTTGCAGGTTTGTCACCCTCAGGCCCATCGCGCGCTTACCGAGCGTAGCCTGGGCCGAGCTGCTTTCCTGCAACGCGAAGTAGAGCCAGCGCACGGTGAGCGAAAAGCCCCCGAGCCCCAGTTCCATCAGGGCAAAGGTGGGATTGAGCCCGCCGCCGGGCTGCAGGAAAGTGAAGCGCTCGCCGGGATGCATTGATCCGTAGCTGAATCCGACCACGCCGCCGACAACTGCCGAGAGGATCGTCACCGGGATGCCGATGATCAGCCCGTCGATAAAAATGGCCACGAAGCGCAGCCAGAATCCGCCGTATTCCAGATGCCCGGGAGGCGCCATGGTCGCGGCGTAGGAGTAGGCCGGCGCGACAGCGGGCGGCGGCGCAACCAGGGTGACCGGTGATGGCGCCACGGGATGGCCATCGACTTTCGCCAAGACGTCGCGCAGCGGCGTCCATTGCGCCAGGCCCTCGACGAAGGCCAGATCGGTCAGCGCGATTTCGCCGGTGCGGAGTTTTTCCGCCACCTGCTCGCGCGTGAACGGACCGGTGGGGACGTTGGCCTTGTTGAGAACGGTGATCGCAGTCATGGGAATTTAATCGCGCACGGCCCGCGTCTTGGCGATGCGATCGTGCAGCGCCAGGTTTCGCGAACTGAAGAGCGCGACGATGAAACCAAGAAAACAGGGCGCCGCCGAGAGATATTTTGCCGCGTACCGTCCGCTGGCGTGGAGGAAGCTGAGCCGCTGGCCGTCGGCATCGGTGACCCTGATGCCCATCCAGCGTTTGCCCACCGTGGCCTGCGAACGCGAGGATTCCAAGCCCGCGCCGTAAATCCAGCCGAAGCCGACGGCGACCAGGAAGAGCAGATCGCGCGTGTTGTGCTGCAGTTGAAACCACTCCTGCATGCGCGATTCATGGTCGATGTGATTCCACGCGCCGGGGATTTCAATGGCTAGCGCGCCGATGATGTAAATGATCCCGACCGGAAAAAACAGGATGGCGCAATCGATAACGAACGCGATGAAGCGCGGGAAGAAGGAAGCGGGCGGCAACTGCGTTTCGGGCTTGGGCGCCAATTGGGGCACGGGCGGCGGAGGTGGAATCGGAGCGGGTTTCACGACCGGTTTTTCCTCGGCGCGCGGAATCAAGGGCGGCGGGGCGGCCGGCTCAAAGACGCTTTGCATCGTCGGCAAAACGGGCGGCGCCGGTTTGGGCGCGACGGCGCCCGGGACGGGCGGCAACTCGCGCGGCGGTGGCACCGGCGGCAGCGTGGGCAGCGGAGGGCCCCCTGCCCGGTGGAGATAATCAAGCACCTCGCCGAGCGGCAGCCACTCGTTCAGCCCCGGCGCGTGCGCCAGATACTTCACCGTAAAGTCACCCCGTCCCAGGCACTCGTCGATTTGCTCGCGCGTGAAGGGACCCCACGGCACGTTTTGTTTGAGGACCGTGATGCCAGGCGCAGCCATGGACTAACCTACTTCTTCTTTTTCTGACGTGCGAGGACGTTCGACCGCGTGCGCAACCGCAGCGCGTTGAGGTTGATGAAGCCGGTCGCATCCGCCTGGTTGTAGGCGCCCTGGTCCGCTTCCATGGTCGCGACGTCGGGATTGTAGAGCGACAGCTT
The DNA here is from genome assembly GCA_964657775.1 of uncultured Candidatus Methylacidiphilales bacterium. Lineage (GTDB taxonomy): Bacteria > Verrucomicrobiota > Verrucomicrobiia > Methylacidiphilales > UBA1321 > JABDGH01. Next base: position 3,377 of record CAZZWT010000325.1, read on the forward strand.
GCTCTTGCGTCCCGCCGTGATGAGGTTGCCCTTGTAGAGCTT
>CAZZWT010000326.1:0-3379 GCA_964657775.1 uncultured Candidatus Methylacidiphilales bacterium
TGCAATACTATGGCTACAACCGCGATGGCGCGAAAGTCTCCCAAGGCGTATGCGCACCTCGTTCTTGACGATACGGCCTTTGGTTGCCCTCTGATTTATCCTCAAGGGAAGCGCCCTTATGTCGATTGGTCGATCGCGGGCCCGGGACTCCTTGCTTGGGCAGGACTACCGCCTGAAAGCGTGGCTTGACGCCCCAAATCCTAAAGCGATCTTAACTACAAGCAGGCAAGCCATGAATCGCGACATCTTTGAAGATTTGTTCGTGCTCGAAATGACGAACAATCATTTGGGCAAGTTCGACCGTGCCATCGAAATCATCCGGCAACATGCCAAGATCGCCCGCTTCAACAACGTCCGCGCAGCAATCAAGCTGCAGTTTCGCGACGTCGATAATTTTATTCATAAGGATTTCCGCGCCCGGACCGATATCCGGTACATCAATCGCGTCATGGAGACGAGGCTCTCGCGGGAAAAATACAAGGAACTCGTCGAGTTCGTCCGCCGCAGTGGGTGCATTCCGCTGTCCACGCCGTTCGATGAGGAATCAGTCGACTGGTGTGTCGAGTTCGATCTGCCCATCATCAAGATCGCCAGCGCCGACAGTAACGACTGGCAGCTGATCGAGAAAATTTCCCGCACGCGCAAACCGGTCATCGTTTCCTTCGGTGGCACGCCGCTCAAGGACATGGACGACATGGTCACCTTTTTTGAAAAGCGCGACATTGACCTCGCCATTAACCATTGCGTCGCGGCTTATCCGCACGAGGACCAGGAATGCGAGCTGAACCAGATCGACTTCCTCCGCGACCGCTACCCCGGCCACACCATCGGTTGGTCCTCGCACGAATGCCGCGACTGGACTTCCTCCGTTCTCATCGCCTACGCCAAGGGCGCGCGGACTTTTGAGCGCCACATCGATATCGAAATGGACGACGCGCCTGTCGCCAAGTATTCCTCGCTTCCCCATCAGATCGATACCTGGTTCAAGACTTTTAAAAAGGCCAAGGAGATGTGCGGCACGCCCGGAACCTCGCGCAAGGCACCGCTGCAAAAAGAAATCGATTATCTCAATTCCTATATCCGGGGTGTTTACGCCAAACGCGATCTCCAAGCCGGACAGTTACTCACGGAACACGATATCTACCTGGCCATCCCGCTGCAAAAAGGGCAGATCTCCACACGCGAACTCATGCTGGGCGAGTACGGTCACCGGATGCTGGCCGATTGCAAAAAAGACGAGCCCATCAAGATCGATGCGATGGACACGCCCTACGCCTACAACGATCAACTCAAGGCGCTCATCTATCAGCGCGGTCTTTAACAGGCGCAACCGGCAATTATCGCGCCAATTTTGAAGACAGAGGCCGGGCAGATGGAGTAGAGTCACCGGCCCTCGTCTTGCCATGCCTTTACTTCAACTTCGTCAAATCACGCTCAAATACAGTTCCGCTCCCTTGCTCGACCAGGTCGATTTCCAGGTTGATGCGGGCGAACGCATCTGTCTGCTCGGACGCAACGGCGCGGGTAAGACCAGTCTGATGCGGATCATCACCGGCGAAGAGACGCCCAACGACGGCGAGATCATCCGCACCGACCAGGCGGTCATGACGCGCCTCATCCAGGAAATTCCCGACGACATCACCGGCACCGTCATGGAGGTCATGCATTCCGGCCTCCGCCCTGACCGGCATGAGGAGGAATGGCAGACCGATGTGCGCCTCGAAGACCTCGCGGCGGAGATGCAGCTGCCCGCGCATCATGAATTTTCCGCTCTTTCCGGTGGATTGAAGCGCCGCGTGCTTCTCGCCCGTGCGCTGGCTGGACAGCCAGATGTCCTGCTCCTTGATGAGCCGACCAATCATCTCGATCTCGATTCGATCCTCTGGCTTGAACGCTTCCTGCTCGAATCAAAGACCACGCTCTTCTTCGTCACCCACGACCGCACCTTCCTGCGCAAACTTGCCACCCGTATCGTGGAACTGGATCGCGGGAAACTCACCAGCTGGGCCTGCGATTACGATACCTACCTCGAACGCAAAGCCGCCGCGCTGGATGCCGAGGAAAAGCAATGGGCCGCTTTCGACAAGAAACTCGCGCAGGAAGAAGCCTGGCTGCGTCAGGGCGTCAAGGCACGCCGGACCCGCAACGAAGGCCGCGTGCGCGCCTTGAAGCAGATGCGCTCGGAGCGAAGCGAACGCCGCCAGCGCGAAGGCACGGCCCGCATCGAGCTCCAGACCGGCAGCATGTCCGGCCAGAAGGTGATCGAGGCCAGTGACATCAGTTTCAGCTACGGCGACACGCCCATCGTCAGCCATTTCACCTCGACCATCTGGCGCGGCGACAAGATCGGCATCATCGGGCCGAATGGCGGCGGCAAGACCACGTTGCTCAAGTTGCTGCTCGGCCAACTCGAACCCCAATCCGGCACGGTCAAGCTCGGCACGAATATGCAGGTCGTCTATCTCGACCAGTTGCGCGGGCAGATCGATAACGCGAAGACCGTGGCGCAAAACGTCGCGGGCGATGCGGAGACCGTTACCTTCCAGGGCCGTCCGCGCCACATCCACAGTTATCTCCAGGACTTCCTCTTTCGCGCGGACCGCATCCGCATGCCCGCGAAGATGCTCTCCGGCGGTGAACGCAATCGCCTGCTCCTCGCGCGTCTTTTCCTGCAACCAGCCAACGTGCTGGTCATGGATGAACCGACCAACGATCTCGATGCCGAGACGCTCGAACTGTTGGAGGAAATTCTCCTCGAATATACCGGCACCCTCCTGCTCGTCTCCCACGACCGCGCCTTTTTGGACAACGTGGTCACGAGCGTCCTGGTTTTCGAGGGCGAAGGACACATTGCCGAATACACCGGCGGCTACGAGGACTGGATCCGTCAGCGCGCGGCGGCGGAGTCCTACGCCAAGGTCGTGGAAGAAGCTCCCGTAGCGCCGAAGATCGAAACCAAGCCCGCAGCCAAGGTCGAGAAGGGCGCCAAGTTTCTCAATCGCGAAAAGCGTGAACTCGAGGAACTCCCCGCGCTCATCGAGAAAATGGAAACTGAGTTAAGCGCCCTGAACGAAAGTATGTGGGACCCCGAACTCTACAAAAAAGAGCCGGGAAAACTGCCCAAGCTCAAGGACGAAGCCGCCGCCCTAGAAGAGAAGATCAAGCAAGGCTACGCCCGCTGGGAACAACTCGAGACCAAGCGCAAGGCCAGCGAAGCGGCGGAGTAATGTCTTCCGTGGTAGCCCGCGATCTCCGAGCGCGGGAACCCGTCGCCCGCCGGGCGACGGTGCCTTTTTGGTAGCCCGGGCACTCCGTGCACGGGTGCAGTTCCAAGGTAGCTGCCGATGTCCCCATCGGCGGTCCGTCACCGAATTTTGAC
>CAZZWT010000327.1:0-3344 GCA_964657775.1 uncultured Candidatus Methylacidiphilales bacterium
GCGGCGAACGCGGCATTCACCAGGAGAAAGGTTGCGAACACCAGGATGCCAGTCAACCGCTCGTGCCCGATCAGACTAAACGGTGCGGCGACGAACAGCGTGATCGGGGGAGCGGCCGCTAGGAGAGCGTAGGCCGGCGCCCGGAAGGAAAAGGCGGCGGTGTAGAGCAGCATGCCGGCGGCCCAGATCAGGCCGGCCAGGCGAAAGGGGCCGTCGCCGGCGAAGAAGAGGGCGGTGGGCCCCGTCGCCCAGACCGCGGTCACCCAAAAGTCGCGCAACAGAACCTGAACCTTGTGGATTGGGCGTAGGCGACCTGCGGCCAGAATGCGCTTGAACCGGAGCTGCGCCTCCGCTTCGAGGGAAAGCGCGGCGACGGCGTCTGGTAACTATTCGGGTCCGGCAGGGTAACCGTGGCGGACGGCGTGCCGGTGATGACGCCGTAGAACGCCGCGTCGTACAATTGGCCAGGGATAAGGAACGTGCCGCCCATTTGGTCGAAATGGGTCATGAAGTTGCCGATCGGCGTGATGAAGGCGTTGGTGTAGTAGACCTCCACCGCATAAACGCCGCGGGTGTCGCCGTCGATCAGGTCGGTGCCGGGGAATGGAAGCTTGCGGAAGCGCGATTGCCAGCCGCCCGAGCCATTGGTATCGCCGGAAATAATGCGGCTCTTGTTAAAGAGGGCGTCCTGCGTCGCGCCGAAAAGCCCACCCATGCCGCCAATGGTGTTGGTCGGGTTCGGCGCCAGCGGATCGGTGATATCGCTGCCGGTGCTGGCGGCGGGGCCGGTATAGCTGGAATCGAGAACCAGAACGTGATCCGCGTCGACGTAGGCACTGTCATACCAGACGTGCGTGATGATGACGCCGCCAAGCCCGCCGGAGAAATCGACACCGACACTTCGCGCGGCGTTGTAGGCCGCATTGACGCCGACGGCGATCGCCTCGGAGGGAGTCTGCCGTGTGGCCGTGTTGGCAGCTTCGCGCGCGGCCATGGCCATGACCTGCTGGCGCATGATCATGAAGCTGTAATCGAACACCCCCATCATCATGATGAGGAAGATGGGCAGGATGAAGGCGAACTCCACGAATGCCTGGCTCTTGCACCGCTTGCGGATAACCCTCAGCCTTTCGCGATACGAGAATGCTTTCATGGTTCTCCCGAGTAAATATTGGTGTGCTCGAAATTCAGCAAGGCCGGCTCATTCTTGATGATGGCGGAGACGTGCACGGGAAACGTACTTCCCACGCCACTATAGCCGTTCATGTACCCCATCAGCGGTGTGATGGTATTGACGTGATAGGTGGCCGTGATCTGGACGTAGTCGTTGTAGTTGCCGGGCCCTTTATTCGTCGCCCCGCTGAGCAGCACCCACCCGATCGCGTTCGTCGTGGTCACGGGCGGCGCCCCCCCCAGGGTGGGAGCACTGACGATCGTAATGTTGGAGAGAGGAAAGTTCTGCAGGACGCAATTGCTGAGAAACCAGTAGCGGATGCACTCGTTGCGGGAAGCCTCGGTCCCGCCGTAGTTGCTGGGTATCGCCATCGGCACCACGGAGCCGTTGACGTTGGTCTCGAACAGGGGATTTCCGTGGGAGTCCTTGCGCTGGATGATGCGGCCCGCCGTGGCGAAACGACACGCTTCCCGGAGCGCGTTTTGGCACGCATTTTCGTAAAAAAAGATTTCAGAAAAATCGATGATGGCGAAAAGGATGATGAAGAAAGGAAGACAAATCAGGGCAAATTCCACCGTCGTCTGGCCGCCTCCCCGTCTTTTCTGTCTGGAAAAGAGTAGTGGTTTCAGACACTCACCTGTAGTGAAAACCCTTGTCGCTACAGTGTTTGTGCTATCATTGCGATCCATTTAGAGGTCCCCGGAAATGCAGTGCATTTACCGCGCCAGATTTGGACGTAATTCTTCATTCATGAGCAATGCTGGGCGATTAAATAGTTAACGCAGCTCAGCCTCCCCCACCCGGGACAGCCGTCATCTGTTCCTTCATCGTGATCGCCGCTGGCCCGAGAATGACGATGAACATGGAGGGGAAAATGAACAAAACAAGCGGGATCATGATCTTGACCGGCGTCTTCATCGCCTTTTCCTCGGCGCGTTGACGCCGCTTGATGCGCATGGCTTGCGCCTGGATGCGGATCACGTCGACCAGCGAGCCGCCGAGTCGCGCGATGTAGGTCACGGCCGTGACGAACGACTTCAGTTCCTCCACGCCGATGCGGTCGCCCATATCGACGAGCGCTTCGTTGCGCCCCTTGCCCAAGCGGATTTCCCGCAGGGTGAGGCCGAGTTCGTCCGCCATCGGGCCGGTCGACTTCTCCTGGACAATGGCCATCGCGCCATCGAGCGCCATGCCGGCTTCGACGCTGATGGAGATGAGATCGAGCGTGAAGGGCAGCGCCTTGCGGATTTCATGCTGCCGCGCCTTCGCCTTGCCTTGGACGTAGCCGAAAGGCAGGCGATAACCAAGGAAGAAGCCGATGACCAGAATGCCAGTGGCCTGCGAAACCAGCGTCTTCGGGATGCCGGTAAACGAAAGCGACATGAATGGGACGAGCACCATGAGAATATAGGACATCGTCGTGATCTGGGACGGAAAGACCTTTCCAGTCAGACCGGCCTGCGCGATCGATTTCTTTGCACGATCCAGCGAGGTTTTCGGCGTTAACGAGCTGAAGGTCTTGGAAAGCTTGTCGACGATCGGGAGAATGACGCGGGTGAACGCGCTCTTGCCCATCTCTTCCTCGTCACGGAGCGTGCTGAGCTTCTTGCCCTGCTGTTGTCCGGCCTTCAGGCCCTCGAGGCGCTGGCTGATGCTCGTCGTCTCCGAGGACGGCGTGAAGGCAAAGCCGAGGAGGAGGCAGAATCCAAAGGCGCAAAAGCAAAAGATGAGGAGGAGTGGATCCATGGCGTCAGACCTCGATGTCGCAAATCTTGTAGATGACAAAGCAGCCGAGCAATTCCATGAACACGCCGACGCCGAGCAGGATCGGGCCGAGGAACCGTTCGACAATGGGCAGGTCGCCGTGGCGCGGCGTCCACAGCTTGGACATGTAATCGTAGTTAATGAAGGAAATAACCGCGCCCAAGCCGAACGGAAGCAGGCCGACGATGGCGCCGGAAAGCTTACCCTGCGTGGTGAGCACCTTGATCTGGCCCTGGATGGCGATGCGCTGGCGAATCATCGCGGCGACCTGATCCATGATGTCGGCCAGGTTACCGCCGACATTGCGCTGGATGCTAAAGGCGCTCATCACGATCTTGAGATCCTCGCTCGGCACACGCAGGAGCATGTTGGAGAACGCGGTCTCGACCGGGACGCCGAGGTTCGT
>CAZZWT010000328.1:0-3309 GCA_964657775.1 uncultured Candidatus Methylacidiphilales bacterium
CCGGCGCAAGGGCCTGCGCCGGCTACCTTTTGGTGCGAACATTTTAGTGTCCCCCGCGTTCTTTTGCGGCTAAATCGATAGCTCAGCCGTACTCCTTCTATGCCCGCCCACGCCGACGAATTCCAAGCCCTGAGCGACACGCTTTACCATTGGTCCGTCTTCGAGCCGGCGGTGAAGTGCGAGATCGGCTGCTCCTCACTCAAGCTCGCCAGCGGCTGGGTCGTGATCGATCCCGTGCCGCTCGCGCCTGCCGCGTGGAAAGAGCTGCTCGCCCTTGCGCCGCTGCGCGCGATTTTACTTACGAACGGCAATCACGTCCGCGATAGCATCACGCTCCGCGATCTGCACAAAGTCCCCGTCGTCACCGCGGCCGACACGCGACGCGACATCACCGAGCTGCGCCCCGAAATCACCCTGCTGCCCGGCGAACTGCTCTACGGCATCTCCGCCATCGCCATCCCCGGCGCCACGCCGGGCGAGACGGCGTTCCTCTCCAACACCGGCGTGATGATGCTCGGCGACGCCGTGATCAACACCAGCACCGAGCGCGGGCTCGAACTGTTGCCGGACAAATACTGCACCGACGCCAAACAAAATCGCGACTCGTTGCGGACTCTGCTTAAGTTCGAATTCCACACGCTCACCTTCGCGCATGGCGCGCCCGTCACGTCCCACGCCAAACAGAAACTGACCGCCCTGCTGGACTCTTGATCCGCTCTTATCCTATGAAAACCATTCTCCCCGCCCTTCTCTTCGCCGCGTGCCTGCTTCTCCCCGCGCGCGCCCAGGCCCCCGATGGCGCCGGTGCGACCGCCGACGCCGCGCCGTCCGCCGCCTCGGCTGCACCCGCGCCGCCGCGCAACATCATGCCGCTGCAGTTGAATCACAAACCGAATGCAACAAATCCGCCGGCTGAAATCGCCGGGTCGATCGACAAGTTCTTCAAGACGCTCAAGACCGGCGATTACGCCAGCGCCTACGAAGGTTTCCTGAACGGCACCCGCCTCGGCGCGCAGAAGGAGAAGATGTCGGTCTTCGTCTCGAAGACCCAAGAGGCCTTCGGCATTTACGGCAAGCTCAACGACTACGAGGTCTTCGATAATTATAGCGTCGGCTCGAACGTACTGGTGCTGACCTATCTCTCGCGCCACGACCTGCAGCCGCTCCGCTGGCGCTTCATTTTCTACCGCCCGGACAAGCAGTGGACGCTGATCAACATGGGCTTCGATGACGTGTTGCTGGATATGCTGGATTAGGATTTCCGTGGTGGGTAGCCCGGACAACTCGTTGTCCGGTTCGCGCAGGCTTGGCAGAGCGACAAAAGGCAGGCTGTGGTGAGCGGATGATAGGTGACGGCCTCTTGTGCCTCGATCGAAGGATCGATTTCGGCACCCGGACAACGAGTTGAGACCTCTGCGAAAGTCCGAGTATGCTGTTTTTAGCAAGCCGGAGGCTTGACCTAACCGTAGCCGGTGGTTGAGGCCAGCAGGCCGACACCACCGGAATAGGTTAAAAAAAGACACAACCCCGCAGGGGTTGCAGAACCGATTTGAGCGCCCCGTTCTGCCTCTGAGAAAGCTCTGCAACCCCTTCGGGGTTGTCACAAATTTTTGTTCGGATACCGGTGGTGGCGACCGCTGCTGCGGTCTGACCACCGGCTACGGCTCTGTAAAGCCTCCGGCTTATTCAAACGGACTTTCGCAGAGGTCTCGAGTTGTCCGGGCTACCCGACTGGCTACAAAAGCCACTCACCAATGACCGCGCAAGCGATCACCACGGCCCAATTCGGCGCCTTCGCGAATTGCAGGAGCGTGAACGCGACGACGGCGAGAACGAAGGCGGTTATCGAGGTGATGCCGCTCGTCCACACGGGATTCACAAACGCCGCGACGAGAAGGCCGACCACGGCGGAATTGGCGCCCTTCATCGCGGCCTGCGCGCGGATGTTGTCGGTCAAGCGAGCCCAAAAGGGCAGGGCGCCAAGGATCAGCAGCAATGACGGAAACAAGATGGCGCAGAGACACCAGAGCCCGAGGAACCACCCGGGCCACGTTGACGGAATGCTCGCGCCGAGGAAAGCCGCGAAGGTGAAGAGCGGGCCGGGGAGCGCCTGCGCCGCGCCGTAGCCCGCGAGGAAAACGTCGTGCGGGACGAGGCCGCTCTGCACCGTTTCCGTCTGCAACAACGGCAGTACGACGTGCCCGCCGCCGAAGACGAGCGCGCCGGTGCGATAGAATCGGGCGAAGAGGTTTTCGAGGTCACTGCCGCCCGGCCAGAGAAGGCTGAGGCCGAGCAGCGCGGCGAAGAGGGCGAGGCATCCCGTCGCCGTGCGCCTTGAAAGAAACTTTTTTGGGGACAAAATTTCGCCATGGTGAGCACCTACTTTCGATTGCAGGCAGATCAGGCCGAACAGCGCGCCTGCGGCGATGACCAGCGGCTGCAGCCACGGCTCATGAAAATTCAACAGCACCGCCGCGCAGACCGCCATCAGCGCGCGCCGAATCCAATCGGGGCAAAGCTTCGTCGTCATCGCCCAGATCGCCTGCGCCACCACCGCGACGGCCGCCACCTTAAGTCCAAGAATCCATCCCGCCTTTTGCACATCGAGCAGGTGCACACCATACGCAAACGCGATCATCAACATGGCTGAGGGCGCGGTGAAGGCCATCCACCCGAGCACGCCGCCGACGAGTCCGCTGCGCAGATAACCGAGCACGAGGCAGACCTGGCTGCTGGCTGGCCCGGGCAGGAATTGACAGAGCGCGACGACATCCGCGTAGACCACCTCGCTGACCCAGCGGCGTCGCTGCACCAGCTCGTTTTGAAAAAAGCCGAGATGCGCAATCGGTCCGCCGAACGACGTGCAGCCGAGGCGCAGGAAAACGCCGGCGGTTTCGAGGATGCGCGACGATTTCGAAATGGGCTGGGGCGATTCGTCACCGGATGGAGGAGAATGAGGTGCGAGAATCATAAATCGTTTCAGGTTCGCTAAGGACGTAAGCGCAGTGCTCTTGCGGGTTCCAGATTAATCGATGACCTGCGGGAAGGGGGTTAATATCGGAAGCGACTTGCGAAGTCGATCAAGTTGATAGAGTATTGGTTATGCGTCTCTCAAAAAAGGGTGAATACGCCGTCCGCGCCCTGATCGAAATCGGCTTTGAATCGAAGGCCAGGCCCGGCAGCTTGATCCAAATTTCCACCGTCGCCCAACGCACGAATATCCCGGAAAAATTCCTCGAGCAAATCCTGCTCGCGCTGCGCAACGGCGGCGTCCTCAAGAGCAAGCGGGGCGTGGAGGGTGGCTACTCG
>CAZZWT010000329.1:0-3214 GCA_964657775.1 uncultured Candidatus Methylacidiphilales bacterium
TTCCTCCACCGCCACTTTCTCCAGCCCGGCGGTTTGCGGATTACGGTTGATCGCCATACCGCTGTCCTCGCAGGTTCCGTGACGAGCCCCAGCATTACCCTGTTAGCAACTATCCTCGCGATGGAAATTGAAGGCATTCGCAGCGTCAAGAACGAGACTTCCTCGCCTAAAGAAGACAAGACCCGCCGTGAAGTCGTGCAATTCCTTTTCGCGACCGATCAGACCCTGCGCTCCGGCGTTCAGGTTCACGACCATAACGGCGCGCTCACGCTGGATGGCGAAACCAGTTCAGCCGCACAAAAAAGCTGGGCCGAACAGCTCGCCGAAGCCGCCGGTGTCAAGGTCGAATCCAAAATTCGCGTGGCTACATACACGCCACCGCCTCTTTCGCCGGCAAGCGCACCACCCCATCTCGACGACGAGTCCCTTCAGGCGCTCGTCCTCTTCCGGCTGCGCCTTGTGCGCGAGACCGAACACCTGCAACTGCGGGTCAAGGCCACGCGCGGAGTCGTCACGCTGCAGGGGAAAGTCCGCACCGAGGCACTTCGCCAACGCGCGGAAAACATCGCCCGCTCCACGCTCGGGCTGCGTGAACTGCGCAGCTCGCTTTCCATCGCCGCTTAAATTTTCAGGCGGGCTTCCTCAAGGTCGAGTTCGTGCTCGATCTTGTGCAGGACATCGTCGCCGATATACCCCTTGCGGCGCAGATTGATCAGCGCCCGACGCTGGGTCGCAATCATCAACCGGTGTAGACGCCGCTTGCTGACAAAGTGATGCCGCTTGTCGCTCCAGCCGAGTTCATCGGCCAAGTCGTCGGTAAGGCTATACGCCCGCTCGCGGTAAAGCTGGTCGACTTGTTCGATGGCAGTCGCAGGATGCTTCTCCTCGCGGCGGACTTCCTCGAGTTTTTCGAGGGCCGCTTCCGATATACGGAGACGCGCTTCCTTTTCCTCCCGGGCCGCGCTGCCGTCATCGCCCACCCTAAAATACCGGATCAGCGGAGGAAGTGTCAGTCCCTGAAATACTAGTGATGTGAAAATAACGCTGAAGGCGATGAATTGCACCAGGTGGGCGCGGGGGAAACCCGCGTAGCCGTTCAGGGCCAGGGCGGCCGCGAGTGAAACCACGCCGCGCATGCCGCACCAGGAGATGATGAAGACCTGGCGCCAATCGGGAAGCACTTCGGTCTTGCGAACGTGTTTACTGAGAAGATGCGGAAGATAAGCGCCGGGGAAAATCCACCCGATACGCACAACGATGCAAACGATGTTGATGATGACGGCGTAGACGATGGGGTGCGGTACGACTTCAGGTCCGCCGAACATTTGCGGTATCGGGTTCTCCCTCATGTTATGGACAATCCCGGGCAACTGAAGCCCGATCAGGACGAAGACCATGCCGTTGAGGAGATAGATGATGATATCCCAAACTGATTGCGCCTGGAGACGGGTCGTGGCCGTCGTGATTTCCGGCGAGCGCCAGCCGAGGTAAAGACCCGTGGCGACAACGGCCAGCACGCCGGAGACGTTGAGTTTATCGGCCACGAGATAACTGGTAAACGGAGTAAGGAGCGAGATGGTGAGCAGAATTTGTGATCCCTCATTCGCAAATTTCTCGCGGACCCACCCGATGAACCAGCCGATGGTAAGACCTATGACGACACCGCCTCCCGCCATGTAGATGAATTCGCCGGGCCACCAGATGTGATCGATGATCGGGGCAACGGTCCCTATGGCGGCGAGGGCCACCCGGAAAATGAGCAAGCTGGTGGCGTCATTAACGAGGCTTTCGCCCTCTAGAATCGTGACGACGCGGCGAGGCAGGCCGAGGCGCTGCGCGATGGCGGAGGCGGCAATGGCGTCCGGCGGAGAAATAATGGCCCCGAGGACAAACCCGGCTGCGAGTGGAAAATTAGGAATGATCCAATGCGCCACGTAAGCGACCGTTACTGTGGTGGCAAGAACGAGGCCGATGGCCAACAGGAGAATAGGTCGCAGTTCCGCCCGGAAATCGCGCCACGACGTATTGAACGCTTGCATGTAAAGCAGCGGCGGCAGAAAAACGAAAAAGATGAATTCCGGGTCGAGCTGCAAGGGATGCAGGTATGGAAAGAAACTGATAAGCAAACCGCCAAGGACGAACAGAATCGGGTACGGAATGGAAAATCGGCGCGCAAGGAAGCCCAACCCGAACACGAAACTCAGAAGCAGGACGAAGATGTGGGCATATTCCATCGGGGGAAATTCCTAGCAGATGAACGGAATGCGGGCGAGCGGTTTGCAGCAGCTTCTATTGTAGCGGCGGTCGATGGACCGTCGCCGAAACAGCAACCATCTTGCTTATCCACGGCGATCGTGTGCCGCCGTTCCACGCCCACATTAAGAACAGCCCTAATGCGCTTCCAGCCAGTTCGCGCCGGTCCCGGTATCGACCACGATGGGAACGCGAAGCGTGGGCAGCGCGTTTTTCATCCGGTCCTGGACAATGGCAACGACATGATTTTTTTCCGGCAGATAGAGATCGAAGACGAGTTCGTCGTGAACCTGAAGGAGCAGCTTCGTGCGCCAGTTTTCTTCGCGGGCGACACGGGCAATCTGCACCATGGCCAGCTTGATCAGATCGGCGCTGGATCCCTGGATCGGCATGTTGATGGCGTTGCGCTCGGCAGCGGAACGCACCGTGGCGTTGGCGGAGCGAAGATCGGGCAGGTACCGGCGACGCCCCGTGATCGTCTCGACATAACCGCTCTCGCGGGCATGCGCCACGGTGTCGGTCATGTACTGCTTGATGCCTGGGTACTGCGCGAAGTACCCCTCTATAAGGTTCTTCGCATCGCCACGCGGAATACCGAGGCGTTGCGAGAGGCCGAAGGCGGAGATGCCGTAACTAATGCCGTAGTTCACCATCTTGGCCTGGCTGCGTTGGGCCTTGGTGACGTCGGCGATGGCGAGACCGAAGACTTTGGCCGCAGTCGCGCGATGAATGTCCTCGCCGCTGGTCAGTCCCTCGAGCAGACCGGGATCCTGGGTGAGGGCGGCGAGAATGCGCAACTCGATCTGCGAGTAGTCGGCGGAGAGGAGCGTGTACTCGCCTTCCCGCGGGACAAAGGCGCGCCGGATTTCGCGGCCCTGGGCAGAACGGATCGGGATGTTCTGCAAATTGGGGTCCTGCGAATTCAGGCGGCCCGTCGTGGTGGCGAGTTGGTAAAACGTCG
>CAZZWT010000330.1:0-3193 GCA_964657775.1 uncultured Candidatus Methylacidiphilales bacterium
TGGAAATTTAGCAAATATAGAAAACGAGGCGCGAAATGGGGGGGGTGCCACCAACGCTCCGGAAAGTTTCCCTTGCGCCCCGGCAAAGGCGGCCTAATGGGTTAGAAGCTGATCTCAACCCCCAACGAAAGACCTCTCCATGAAACTCGCCGGCAAAGTCGCACTCGTCACAGGAAGCAGCCAGGGCATTGGCGCGGCCATCGCCGTCCGCCTCGCGCAGGAAGGCGCGGATGTCATCATCAACTACCGCTCGCACCCGGAGGAGGGCAACGAGGTCAAGGCGCAGGTCGAGGCGACGGGCCGCCGCGCGGTGGCGCTGGGCGCGGATCTCGGTTCCTACGACGCCGTCTACAAACTCATCGCCGATGGCGTGGCCGCGCTGGGGCAGATCGATCTCCTGGTCAACAACGCCGGTGTGGAGAAGAACGCCTCGTTTTGGGATGTGGCCGAGAAGGACTACGACCTCGTGCTGAACACGAACCTGAAGGGGCCCTTCTTCGCCACGCAGGCCTTCGTCAAGCACCTGCAAAGCCGCAAGGCGCCGGGCAAGGTCATCAACATCAGCTCGGTGCATGAGGACCTCCCCTTCCCGCACTTCACCGCCTACTGCGCCAGCAAGGGTGGCGTGAAGATGATGATGCGCAACCTCTCCATCGAACTCGCGCCGCTCGGCATCACGATCAACAACGTCGCGCCCGGGGCGATCGAGACGCCGATCAACACGGCGCTGCTGAATGATCCCGTGAAGCTCAAAGGCCTGCTCGATAACATCCCGCTCAATCGCCTCGGCAAGCCGGCGGATGTCTCGTCCGCCGTGGCCTTCCTCGCGTCGTCGGAGGCCGATTACATCACCGGCACGACGCTGGTGGTCGATGGCGGGCTGACGTGGAATTACTCGGAGCAGTAAATCCATCCCGGAGGGTCAGGCTCCCGCCCTGACCCTGACTGATTCGGCCTGATTTGAAGTGGGTCAGGACAGGAGTCTGACCCTCCACAACCGTAATGCATAAAAGAATGGCATCCGTCTCCGCCCACGCTAGTTTCGGAGACTTATGTTAGGTTCCTGGTCAGAAGCATTTCTTTATTCCTGGTACGTGATGGGTCCGCTGACGCTGTGCAGCATCGTCTCCATCGCGATCATCTTCGAGCGCATCCTCTCCCTGCGTCCCGACTCCGTGATCAAGCCCTCGTTGGCGCGGGCGATCCACGAACTCGGCTACGGCGGCAAGACGACGCGCGTGGAGCAGGAATCAGTCGATGAGGACACGGCCCTGTCGCGCCTTGTCCGCGCCTGTTTGATGTACACAAGCTGGCCCAAGGACGAAAACGCCGACGCCGTGCAGGCCTACGCACGCCGCGAGATCGTCCGCCTCGAGCGCGGCCTGGTCTTCCTCGAGGTCGTCACCGGTCTCGGGCCTCTGCTCGGCCTCATGGGCACCATCCTCGGCCTCATCCGCATCTTCGGTTCGGCCGGCCATGCCGATGAGTTGACCACGCAGAGCACGCAGATCGCCGCCGGCATCGCCGAGGCGATGTATTGCACCGTGGCCGGCTTGATCGTCGCCATCCCGGCGCTCATCGCGCATAGTCTTTTCTCGCGGCACATCGAGGCGCTCACCATCGACTTGGAAACGCTCTGCTCGGAATTGCTCGGCAAGCTTTACACCCAGGCCGAAGCGCCCGAATCGGCCCAGAGCTAATCGCGCGTCATGCAATTCCCACGGAAACCGCGCCGCTCGCCGGGGCTCAACATCATCCCGTTGATCGATGTCTTGGTGGTGCTGCTGATCTTCTACATCGCCACGACGGTCTTCAAGAAACCGCAGCCGACGATCAACATCGTGGTGCCCGATTCGAGCCACGCCACCACGACACAGGAGACGCCGCCCTCCATTATTTACGTGACGGCGGACAGCAAGGTTTTCCTCGATAACGTGCCGGTCGAGCCGGAGCAATTGGGCGACCAGCTCAAGACCAAGCTCTCAGGCAACGCTAATTTCAAAGTGGCAATGAAGGCCGATACCAAAGCGCCCTTCGGCCTGATCACCAAGGTATTCGATGCGGCCCACGAGGCCGGCATCGCCAACATCCAGACCTTTATGCAGACGGACAAGCCATCGGGAGATTCGGGACAATGATTCGGGAAATTGTGCATTACGACAATCCGGTGCTACGCGCCAAGGGCAAGCCGGTCGGGGCCATCACCGCGGAAACCAAGGCCTTTGTGGCCGACCTTTTTGATACCATGCGGGCCGCGCGCGGCGTGGGTCTGGCCTCGCAGCAGGTGGGTGAAGCTCTCCAGCTGGCCGTGATCGACGTCACCGGCGTGAAGGAACGACCCAGCAAGATGTGGATCAAGGGCGTGCCGGTCGACCCCGAGGAGCACATGCCGATGGTGTTGATCAACCCGGTGCTGAAATTGACCAAGACCAAGGTGATTGGCCACGAAGGCTGCCTCAGTTTCCCCGGCTTGACCGTGGATGTGGCCCGGGCGCAACGGGTGAGCGTGAAGACACAGACGATGGACGGCGGCACGTTCGAGTTCGACGCGGCCGGCCTGCTGGGGCGCGCGGTGCAACACGAGGTGGACCACCTTCATGGCAAGCTTTTCATCGACGATCTGAACGCGGCGGACCGGAAGCTGATCCGGGAAGATTTAGAGTATATTAAGCGAGGAGAACCGATTCCTGAGAGGCCGGACGAAAATGAGACTTAACTTTGGCGTGTTACAGCCGAATCATTAAGTATCCATGGGAATCGACGACAGTAAGAGTTATCAGTTGCGCGTCCGGGTTACACCAGATGAGCGAACCTTGTTGGAAAAATTACGGACCGAACGCGGCCGCGGGGAGACTATTTCGGATCTCGTCCGCGAAGCCATCGCGATGCTGGTCAAGCCCGGCTCCGAGCTTTCGGGCGCCACGCTGAGCCCAGGCCTGCAGGCGCAGGTCGATCGGCTGGCGGACCTTCTCAAGCGCGAGCCGCAGCAGGTGGAAAAGGCCTGCGTGCAGGGCATCCTAGACCTGATCGAGCGGAAATGCGAGGTGCCGCTGATCGTTATGGAGACGCACCTGCACCTGAATTATCGCGGCAAGGAAGACGCGACGGCGTTGCCTTGGAAGGCGGACGAGGAGCCAGTTAAGGAAACGAATTCCGGGGTCGCCTAGGAGCAGATCCGTCAATATTGGGTGGC
>CAZZWT010000331.1:0-3191 GCA_964657775.1 uncultured Candidatus Methylacidiphilales bacterium
AATTCCTGATCAAGTGCCTGCACCAGCGGCAGACGACCATTTTCAACATCGCGACCGAGATCGTGAAACGCCAGCGCGGCTTCTTCGACGAAGGCGTGGCGCACCTGAAACCGCTGACCATGAACCAAGTGGCCGAGGTGGTCGGCGTGCACGAAACGACGGTCAGCCGCGCCATCGCCAACAAGTATGTGCAGACGCCCTACGGCCTCTTTGATCTCAAGTATTTCTTCACGCCCGGCTACCAGACCGCGTCGGGCGAGGTGATGTCGAACACCAGCGTGAAGGACGCGATCCAGGATTTGATCGAGCGCGAAAGCGCGACCAAGCCGCTCTCCGACCAGGAGATCGTGAAGATTTTGAGCGAGCGTGGCATTCCCCTCGCCCGCCGCACAGTGGCGAAGTATCGCTCCGAGCTCGGGCTGCTCCCTTCGAACCTGCGCCGGAGCATGTAGACGATCCTTACTTCTTTTTTGCCACCAGCAGCGAGGAGACCGACGCGCTGAACTTGTAGCCGCTGCCGAAGGCGAGCTGGTCGTGCGGTGTCTTTTTGTAGTAATCGTGCAGGTCCGGCTGGTTTTTGTCCGCGAAGAGCGCGATCGGCCCGGTGTAATCGCCGTAGGGGATCACGTCCCATTCCTTCGGGTTGAAATCCTTGAAGGGAATGCCCGAGTCGTCCTCCACCACCGCGAGGCTGTTCTCCAAAATCGCGTTGCGGATCTTCGAAAAATAATCCTCGTAGCAAAGGTAAGATGCCGCTTTCAGGTAGGTAATGCCGGGGGCGAGTTTCTCCATCAACTTCACGAAGCCGGGGTTCGAGCTCAGCCCGTCGTCGCTGATGTTCGCCTGGAAATAGAGCATCGTCCGTCCGCCGCCGTAGGTGATCTGCACGCCCGGCGCGCCGGAGCCCTGGCCCTTCGACGCGAGCGAGCCGTCATGCTGCAGCGTCACGAATTGCAAGTCCTCGATGTGATAACCTTGCCGCGCCAAAAAGACGATCATCGCCGGCATCAACCCATCGACCAGGTTGTTGTTGAAGTCGTTCTTCATGTCCTTCGTCTTGAAAAAGCTGGCAGTCAAAATCGTGTAGAGCGACTTCTGCACGTCCTCCAGGTAAGGGCCGAGCCGCCCATCTTTCTCCAGTTTCGCCAAATCAGGCATCGTGCCGACCGGCTCCAACCCGGCCATGATCACCACCTTCGAGTCGGGAAAAAGCGTGTCGACATAAAGCGCATCCGGACCGCTGAAGGGATAGTAGACCGTCCCCGTCTTGCCACGTAGATCGCCGAGCGCGGAGCCGCCCCAGGTCTTCATCGCATTGAGCCGAATGCGGGAAAGATAGCTCCACTTGTTGTCGAGATCGTGCTGGTACTCCTGCCATTCCTTGGTCGAGGTCCAATCGCCTGAACCGGACTTCCCGGCCAGACCCGAGGCGGAGGCGTTGAGGGCATCGACTTCGTCGGGGGTCATTTTCTGCGCCGGCAAAGCGAGCGGTGCCTTGTCCTCGCCGAAAGCGGCGCAGGAAACCGCCATAACAGCGGCTAGTGCCAAGGTGCGAACAATAAGAAAACGGCGCAGGCCGCGAATGGGAGCGATCATAAAGGAAGAAACAGGGGCCTACATGGAACTTTCCGGCAGCGTCTCGCCGCGGAGTTGTTCGGCCGGGACGTTGCGGCTCGCCCACAGATAAATGGGGATGCCGATCAAAACCGTGGCGGCGCCGATCAGCGTCTCCCGGAGATGAATGACGGAATTCTGCCACAGGCAGCAAACCGTGATGGTACCAAAAATCAGGGGCGTTACCGGGTAGCCCCACGTCTTGTAGGGGCGCGGCAGGTCCGGCTCGCGGAAGCGTAGGACGATCACGCCGATCACCGCCAGCAGTGACCAGAAAAGCAGGATCGAGCCGACGTAGTTAACGATGTTGTCCGGCTTAAAAAAGAGCAGCACGAAGACCACCCCAAACTGGTAGATCAGCGCCACGAAGGGCACACGGGTCGGCGTCGTCTTGCCAAGGAAGCCGAGCACGGGATAAGTCGCGCCGATCGCCTCCGTCACGCGCGAGCCAACCCACATCATGCCGCTGACGTTGGCGACGAGCCCCACGCAGATCAACGCGCTCGTGATGCGCGCGCCGGCGTCGCCAAAGATACGCAGGCCGGCAATGTGCGCCACTTCCAACTGGCCGGTGAGCGAGCCGAGCGACGTCGTGTAAAGGAACACCGCGTTGACCGCGACGTAGAGGGCGATGACAAACGCCGTACCGAGGATGAGCGCGCGCGGCAACGACTTCGCCGGATCGCGCACTTCTTCCACGATGTATGCCGCGGCGTTCCAACCGGAGTAGGAATACATCACCCACACGAGCGAGGAGAAAAAGGCGCCGCCAAAGAGCAGACCCCAATCCGCGCGATGCGGCAGGAAGGTCACCGGCTGGGCTGGCGCGCTGCTGAAGCCGAAGACCACGAAAGAGAGAATGAGGAGAATCGTCATGCCCGTCGCCGCAGCTTGGAACGTGCCGGTGAACTTGAGGCTGCGGAGGTGCGCGGCGGTGACGACGATGACCAGCAGGAAGGCCGCGGCGTGTTCGCTGTTGTTGGGCACAAGATGCGCGATGGATGGGAAGGCGCGGCACAGATATTGGCCGAAGACCTGTGCGCTGACGGCGATCGGCGCGGCGAAACCGATCGTGGCCGAGCAGAGGCCGGTGCAAAAACCAACCATCGGGTGATAGATGCGCGAAAGGAAATTATATTCGCCGCCGGAGCGGGGCAGGGCGGTCGCCAGTTCCGCATAGCAAAGCGCTCCACAAAGGGCCAGGGCGCCGCCGACGACCCACAGCATGATCAGCGGAAAAACGCTGTCCGTCAGCAGCGAGATGCCGTGGTGCGAGAAGCCATCAATCTGGAAACCGAGCGAAGTGAACACGCCGATGCCGATCATGTTCGACACGACAAGCGCGGCGGCGGGCCAGGTCGAGACGGCTTGTTTGGTCGGGGTCGTTTTCACGGAATTGGCGAGGCAGGGAGGATGCCGAGTCAGGCGGCGCGCATCAATCTCTAATCTAGCAAACGCGCGGGATTCCTAACAGCGGGAGTTGGGTAATTATAGGTTGGACGATTTCAGGTGTAATGACGTTCAGTCTAAGTCGTTATATTTGAATTAATTATGTCATGGCGAAGATTGTGGTAGCC
>CAZZWT010000332.1:0-3189 GCA_964657775.1 uncultured Candidatus Methylacidiphilales bacterium
CGAGGGGCTGAACTCAGACAGCGACACGCCCTCGCTGCTCGCCAATCCATCCAGCGGCACCACGGCTTCCGCCGACGCGCCGAACGACTCCGGCTACGTCTGGCATCCGACCACGGACAAGAAAGAGATCGGCGGGCTCGAATGCGTGCGCTGGACAGGCGACACCGTCAGCGGCGAAAACGTCGAGGCCTGGTGCTACGCCGGCCTGCTGCCCAAGGTGCAATACGCCATCGCGAATCTGCGCGCGATGAGCGAGCCGATGGCGCTCGTGCCGGTGCGCGACCTCGCGCCCGATATCATCTTTCCCGTCTTCGCCGCGCTGCAAAAAGGCGGGGTCACGCCGCTGCTCATCACCTGGGGCACGGGCCAGGAGAAGCACCATTTCCGCTTTCTCAACGCCACCCGGCGCGATGGATCGCTGGCGCTCTTCACCGTGCCGAAGCTCTACGTGAAGACCACGCTCATCACCATGGACGGCATGACCGACGCCCAGCCCGTGCCCGAGCCGAAAAAGGACAACAAGCCGATCAAAACGTGGCAGACGCCCTAAGCATAAGCCGCAAGGGCAGGCAGCGTTTGCGGTCACCACCGCCTGCTTGACCACTCCGCGCCGCCCATTACCCTTCGGCTATGACCCGACTCTTCTGCCTGCTCGGATTTATCCTCGTGCCGGTGATGCTGCGCGCCGATACTTTTCCCGATCCCGATATGGCGCCCGCGGACGTCATCGCCGCCACGCCCGGCCTGCAAACGTACGCCACCAAGGTCAAGGCCGCGAACAAGTTCGCGGTCGTCATCCCAGCTTCCTACAAGGCGGGCAAGCCGATGCCACTCGTCGTCAGCGCGCACGGGAACGGCGGCAGCGGCGAAGGCGAGGCCAACGCGTGGAGCGGCCTGCCGGACAAGTACAACTTCATCCTCGTCTGCCCGAGTTATTATTCCTCGGTCGCGATCAGCGCCCAATCCGCCGCCGACGACAACGAGATGCTGAAGGAAGTCATGAAACGCGTCTTCGCCTCGCTCAATATCGACCGCACGCGCGTGCTGCACACCGGGTTCAGTGGCGGCAGTCTCGCCACCTGGTACGTCGCGGCGCAACACGATGACTGGTTCACCGCGCTCTGCCTGCGCAGCGGGAATTTTTATTCCGAGCCGGAAATCAGCCTCTCGCGCTGGCGCACGCGGCCCATCTACGTGATGTGGGGCACCGAGGATATGGCCGGCATCCCCGACCAAGGCGCACACATGCTCGACTTCCTTCAGAAGACGATGGATAACAAAACCGTGAAGCACGAGATCATTCCGGGCGGCCATCACGAAGGCCATCCCGATCTGGTCGCACAGTGGTTCGCCGGTCTTAAGGAGAGTGATTTTGGCCCGCCCGATCCGGATGCGCCGATTCACTTGTAAAAGCGCGCTTCGCAGCAAAAGATAGCCGGCGCAAGCTACCTTCTCTCGTTCCCAAATTTGACTGGGGAACGAGAACATCCGGCAAACTTCTAAACGATCGGGCCTTGCCCTCGCCGGGATCGTCGATACACTCGGCCTCATGCCTCAGGTGCCTTCGGATTACGTGCCGGTGTTCCTGCAAGTTTTGCTCGGCCTCGGCTTCGCGGTCGTCACGCTCGTCGCTTCGCTTCTTCTCGGCAAACGCGGTCGCGATACGCACGCCAAAAATCAGCCCTACGAGTGCGGAAAAGATCCCATCGGCCCGACCCACTCGCGCTTTTCGATCAAGTTCTACCTCGTCGCGATGCTCTTCATCCTTTTCGATATCGAAGTTGTCTTCATGTACACATGGGCCGTGGTCTATCGCGAGCTGCTCCACCAAGGCCTCGGCATTTTCTACTCGATGTTCTCCTTCATCGGCATCCTGTTCGTCGGCTACCTCTACGCGCTGAAGAAGCAGGCGTTTGATTGGACGCATA
Source organism: uncultured Candidatus Methylacidiphilales bacterium (assembly GCA_964657775.1). GTDB lineage: Bacteria > Verrucomicrobiota > Verrucomicrobiia > Methylacidiphilales > UBA1321 > JABDGH01. Next base: position 1,929 of record CAZZWT010000332.1, read on the forward strand.
ATCCCGGTGCCGCCGCGCCGCCCGTGCCGTTGTTGGATGCAAAGCAGAATCCGGTTGTAGCCAAGGTGCGGTAGCACGTTTCTAATAATTGTAGCGGCGGTCTATGACCGTCGGTAGAGTTACCCGTGCCTCTCGCTGATTTCGACCTGCCCACGTCCGCTGCCAGCGCGGGCATTTCCTGGCCCGATGTCGCGCTCTCCTTCTTTGCCATTGTGCTGGAAGGCGCGCCGTTCCTGCTGCTCGGCGCGATCATCTCCGGCCTAGTCGATGTCTTTCTGCCCGCGGGCGTGATTAAGGACTGGCTGCCGCGTTCCAAAACGCAGGGCGTCTTCGCCGCCATCGGCGCGGGACTCATTTTCCCCTTGTGCGAATGCGGCGCGATGCCGATCGTCCAGCGCCTCATCCGCAAAGGCGTTCCGCCCGCCGTCGCCACCACGTATATGTTGGCCGCGCCGGGACTTAATCCGCTCGCCATGTTCAGCACCTACCTTGCCTTCCGCAACCAGGACCCGTGGCTGATGGTCGTCCTGCGGTTCGGCTTCAGTTTTCTCGTGCTTCTCTTCCTCGGCTTCTGGCTCGTGCACCAGCGGCCCGACCAGATGCTGCGCGCCGAAACGCTCATCGGTCCCACCCGCACGCGGCCCGACCAAACGCCCAACCCCGGCCTCATCCTCACGCCGCGCCCCGGCGCCTCATTCGGCGGCCTGCAGCAATTCACCGGCGCGGTCATTCGCGATTTCACCGGCGTCCTGCTCTTCCTCGTCCTCGGCGCCGCCGCCGCCGCGATTTTCTCCACCGGCTTCGATCGCAATCTCCTCGCGCCCATCGGTCAGAACATCTTCCTAGGTCCCATTGCCGGTATCCTGCTCGCGCAACTGCTCTGCCTCTGCAGCACCACCGACGCCTTCATCATCGCCGCCTTCGCGCCCTTCTCGATCCCCGCCAAGATCGCCTTCCTCGTCGCCGGGCCGCTCATCGACCTCAAGCTCTACTGGCTCTACCGCAGCGCGTTCCAGGCGCGGTTCGTCCACGCCTTGTGGTTACGCGCACTTGCGGCTACGTTTCTCCTGACCCTGCTCTATTCGTTGAAGCCATGAAAGCCGAACTAATTGATTTCAAAACCGGATGGTACGGCCTTACGATGGGAATCGATCCTTCCGAAATTGAAGATTTGATTGTCTTGTTGAGGCAATTGAAAGCGAGAGAGATCGATCATTTTCATTTCAGAGGCGACTTTGCCGGTACGGGAGGCGTGGGAGAC
>CAZZWT010000333.1:0-3189 GCA_964657775.1 uncultured Candidatus Methylacidiphilales bacterium
AGACCGAAAATCACAAGCCCGCCAAGGCCGCCGCGAAGAAAGACGCGTGACATGAAGCGCCTGCCCCTCGCCGCGTGGACACTGACCGCCTTTTGCTGGGCGGGTGTCACGGGCTGGGGCCAGGAGACTCCTCCGGCGCCCGAACCGCCCGCCATCGCGACCGCCGCCTCGCAGGATTTTCCGCAGGTGACTTGCACCAGCTCCGACGCGCTGGCCGTGGCCGATGCGCTGCAGCTCGCCTCCGACACGCACGATCAATTGGCCACGCTGCTGAAGCTCGACCCGCGCTGGCGTTTCCCCGTCCACATCCGCATCATGACGCCGGACGATCCGCTGCTGGCGAAGATCAATCGCGAGGCCTCCGCCGCCTTCGCCCAAGGCGACACGATGAAGCTGGAAGCGGCCGTCCCCTCCACCGATCCGGACCTGAAGGAATTCATCCAGCGGCAATACATCACGGCGCTGCTGTGGGAAAAGTATTTCGCCAAGACGACGACATTTGATCACACGACCAAGGTCGATGCCGTGCCCTTCTGGCTGGTGGAGGGAATTCGCGGCTGGCTCAACCCGGACCCCGATCACAGCCGCGAGAACATCGTCCGCCGCGCGGTGAAGAACCAGACCGTCCCGACGCTCGAGGAAGTGACGGGCTGGCGCGAGCTGAGCGATGACCGGCTCCTCGGCCTCTGGCAGAAAGCCTTCGCGTTTTACCTGGTGGATAGCATCACCGAATCCGGCCCGAAGCGCGCCGATTTTCAGCAATGGCTCGACGGCTTTGCCGCGCCCGACGCCTCGCCCCTCGCCCAATTCCATTTCCCAACTGAGGCCGCCTGGCAGCGCGAGGTGAGCGAATCGACCAGCCGCAGCCACGATATTGTCTACACCTGGGACGAAACGCTGTCCCAATTAACCGCGGCAGAGACAGTGACGTTCGCACCCTCGAAGGACGCCAAGGTCGAGACTTGCTCGATTTTCGAGGTGCCCTCCAAACCGCACACGACCATGATGTTCGAGGCGATCCAGGAGCGGATTTACCTGCTTACCGAGCTGGAACTGCGCGCGCATCCGAGCTGGAATCCCATCATCGAAATGGAACGGTCGGCGCTGACGCTCCTGATCAAGGACAACCAGGTTGAGAATGCGCAGAAGCTGCTCACCGCCGCGCAGAAACGAATCTCGGACGAGACGCAGCAGCACCAGCGGCTGGCCGATTACCTGAACTGGTTTGAGGTGACGAAGAGCTTTGAGGGCACCACCTCGCACTTCGCCACCTATTTCGCCACGGCCCAGGAAATGGAGCGGGTGGAGGCCGATCCGGAGCACCCGAATCCCATCCGCGCGAACCTGCTGCAGATTGAGTCCGAATTATGACGGAATAACGGAATGAACGGACATACCGGGCAAACTCTCGATTTTCTGTTTAAGGCGGTTTGTCTAAGCGCTTTGCTGCTCTGGCTCATGGGACTTCCTTTTTTTGTCTGGGCGAGGAGAAAATTGCGCCAGTTGGACCCTTCGTCCAATTTCAACTGCACGGCGGGCCTTCGATGGTATGCATCTCTATTTAGAAACGAACATCTTTCGCTAAAAAACGGCTATCTTCGTTCGGCATTTTCCGTCTATCGATTTTGCGCTCTCGGATTTCTCGTCTGCATGGCACTCGCCATGCTAATTCTCGCCGCTGGGTTGGTCTATAAAATCACTTCGCCCTAAAAGCCTCCATGGTCTTTCTTCCCCGCTTCTACTTCACGCTGGTCATCGCCATCCTGCTGGCGCTCGCCTCGACCATCGTGCCGAACGGCATGGCGGCGAGCCTACTCCTGACGCTCTTGCTCACCAGCGCCGTGCTGGCCGATATCGCCCTGTTGCCGCGCGATGCCCTGCGGGTGAAGCGGAGCGTGCCGCCGATCCTGAAACAGGCGCAGCTCTTCCAAGTCGAGCTCACCCTTTATAATAAAGGCGAATCAGCCGCGACCTTCCAGATCGTTGATTCGCCGCCGATCGATTTCACCGGCGCGGCGAAAATGCTGACGCTGCGCCTTCCGCCCAAGCGCGAGGTCATCCAGAATTACAGCCTGAAAAGTTTCCGGCGTGGCAGTTTCTCCTTCGGCGCGGTCTACTACCGGATCACCGGGCGGCTCGGCCTTATCCAACGTCAGGGCAAGATTGACCTTCCACAGGGCGTGCAAGTGTTGCCGGACATGACGGGCGAGGGCTCGCACGATCTGCAACTAGCCCTGGCGGGCGCGTTTCAAGCCGGCCGCCGCAAGGCGATGCGGCGCGGCGAAGGCAGCGAATTCGAATCCCTGCGCGAGCACCAGCGGGACGATGATTTCCGCCACATCGACTGGAAGGCCTCCGCCAAGCGCGGCAAGTTGATCAGCCGCCAATATGAGACGGAGCGCGACCAGCGGCTGATGATCCTGCTCGATACCGGCCGGCTGATGAGCCCGAAGATCGGCTCGTACCGCAAGCTCGACTACGCCATCAACGCCAGCGTCCATCTCGCGCAAATCGCGCTGCACAAAGGTGACTGGGTGGGCTACGCCATCTTCAACGACGAACTGCGCGCCTACGCGGAGCCGAAAAAGGGCCAGGCGCAGATGTCCCACTTGGTGCGGCAATTGACCTCGCTTCAACCCACACGGCTGGAGTCCGATTACGCCAGTATCTTTCATCACGTGCAGAAGCGATGCTCGCGACGCACGTTGATCGTTTGCTTCACCGACTTGGGCGACCCGCAGTCGGCCGAGACGCTGTTGCAGGCCGCCATGCCGCTGATGCCGCGTCACCTGCCGGTCATCGTCACGGTGAGCAATTCCGAAGTGCTGGCCGTGACGAAGAAAAGCCCCGTGAACGAATTTGAGGTCTACCGCCATGTCGCGGCGATGGAAATTTGGAACGATTATCAACGCACCTTGCGCGGATTGCGCAGCCGCGGCGTGGCCACCGTTAGCGTGCCGGCGCAGGAGTTGAGCACGGCTGCGATTAACGAGTACCTTCGGATCAAAGAAACCGCGCGACTTTAAAGTGTTCAGATGAAGCAGCCGACTTTCCGGTCAATCAGGCCACGTGAATCGCTTGTTGACAGGAACGGAATTTAGCCTAAACATTATACAAATGACTAACGCTTTTTCTCGACACTCTTGGACTTCCCATCTCGCCCGCGACGACCGAGGTCCAAACTTTCCC
>CAZZWT010000334.1:0-3154 GCA_964657775.1 uncultured Candidatus Methylacidiphilales bacterium
CCTGATCAGCGCCGTGACGAATACCTACAGCGGCTTTTTCTTCATCACGCTCAAGCCGTGGGACGAGCGCTACACCCGCGCGAATGGCAAGGAGGAGAACATCAAGGCCGTGTTCGCCGCGTTGAACCAGAAGCTGCAGACGCTGCCCGAGTGCGAGGGCTTTGCCTTCCCGCCGCCGCCGATCCCCGGCATCGGCACCGCGGCGGGCGCGACGTTTGTGCTGCAGGATCGCTCCGGCGGCAGCGTGGAATTTCTCCAGCAACAGTTGAACACGTTTGTCGCGGCGGCGAAGAAGCGGCCGCAGATCGGGCGCATCCAGACCACCTTCAACGCGAATGTGCCGCAGCGTTTCGTCAACGTTGACAAGGACCGGACGATGAAGCAGGGCGTGCAGCTTTCCAGCGTCTACCAGACGATCCAAACCTTCATGGGCGGCGCGTTCATCAATTACTTCAACCGTTTCGGGCGCCAGTGGCAGGTCTACGTGCAGGCGGAGGGCCCCTTCCGGCAGGACGCGGCGAATCTCGGCAAATTCTATGTGCGCAGCGACGCGGGCGATGCCGTCCCGCTCAGTTCACTGACCACGGTGACCGATACCTTCGGGCCGGAGTACACGCAGCGGTTCAATCTCTACCGCTCGGCGCAGATCAACGCCTTCCCGAATGGCGACTACAGCGACGCGGAGGTGATGCACGCGTTGGAGGAAGCCTTCCACGAATCGATGCCGAAGGAGATGGGGTTTTCCTACCTCGGCATGTCGTTCCAGCAGCAACAGGCGGCGCAGGGTGTGCCGCCGGCGGCGATTTTCGCGCTATCGTTACTGTTCGTTTTCCTCATTCTCGCCGCGTTGTACGAGAGCTGGTCTTTGCCGTTCAGCGTGCTGCTAAGCCTGCCGATCGCGGTGATCGGCGCGTTCCTCGGCTTGCTGGTGCGCACGATGGAGAACAATGCCTACGCGCAGATCGGTCTCATCATGCTTATCGGCCTGGCGGCGAAAAACGCCATCCTCATCGTCGAGTTTTCGCGCGCGGAATTAGACAAGGGCAAACCGCTGATGGATGCCGCGCTGGAAGGCGCGCGCCTGCGCCTGCGGCCGATTTTGATGACCTCCTTCGCGTTCATTCTCGGCTGCGTGCCGCTGGTCATTGCGCTGGGGGCGGGCATGGTCTCGCGGCGGATTCTCGGCACGACGGTCGTCGGCGGCATGCTCGCGGCATCGCTGATCGGCATCTTCCTCATCCCGGCTGGATTCTATTTTATCGAATCGTTCTCGAAGAAGAAGCACGTCGTGACGAATTCCGATTGAACGAATCCGATTGGCAAACGGTAGAGTCGTCGCAACAGAAAGGTTGACTAGTGTGGCATGTAGTATACATTATGTGATATGCCATCCCTTCGTTTAAGTTCTGATATCGGCCCTCGAATCCGCACTTGGCCTTCGTCTCTGCTAATAACACTTAATCTCACCTGGTCTCAGTTGGTCTCGAGATGTCTCAGGTGGGGGGCGTTCACCGCGCTTGCTTAACCTCGACCTGTGGTATGGTAAAAAAATATGCCCGAAACGAAAAACTTTGATCTCGTCATCATCGGCGGAGGCCCGGCTGGCCTGACGGCGGCCACCACGGCCGCGGATAACCACAAGTCGGTCGCGCTGATCGACTCGCATTATGAGCTGGGAGGCGCGGGGATCAACACCGGCACGGTGCCGAGCAAGACGCTGCGCGAAACGGCCCTGGCGCTGACCGGCTTGCGTTCGCGCGAACTCTATGGCGTCGACTTATCGATCCGCGGCGAGGTCACGATCAAGGAATTCCTCGGCCACGAGCAGCAAGTGCGCGGCATCTTCAATGAATCGCTGAAGAAGCGGTTGCAGAGTCACCACGCGGAAACGTTCTTTGGCACGGCGAAGTTCATCGATCCGCATGTGCTCACGGTCACGCCGATTCCGGACAAGGACGGCAAAACCGGCGAGGCCTTTCAGTTGCGCGGGGAGAGCATCCTCATCGCGACGGGATCGTCGCCGGTGCGGCCACCCTTGTTCCCGTACGAGAAAGGCGAAATCTATGATTCGGACACCATTCTCAAGCTCGATCGCATTCCCAAAACCATGGCGGTGATCGGTGCCGGCGTGATCGGCAGCGAATACGCCTGCACCTTTGCCGCCCTCGGCGCCGAGGTCCATCTCATCGATGGGCGGGACAAGCTGCTGCCCTTCCTCGATCCCGAAGTGTCGCAGGCGCTCATGACCGCGATGGAACGTTTGGGGATTATTTTCCACTGGAAAGCCAACGTCACGAAATGCGAGCGGCTGACCGGCGATGGCGTGAAGCTGGATTTCGATTCGGGCGATTCGTTGACCGTGGATGAAGTGCTCGTCGCGGCGGGCCGCAAAAGCAACGTCGAGGCGCTCGACCTCGGCAAAGCGGGCGTGGCCACCGCCGAGCGCGGCTTGATCACGGTCGACAAGCAATTCCGCACCAACGTCCCGCATATTTTTGCCGCCGGCGACGTGATCGGTTTTCCCGCGCTCGCCTCGACCAGCATGGAACAGGCGCGGCGCGCGGCGGGAAATGCCGTGGGTGCGCAGGTGAGCCAGATTTCAGCGTTGCTGCCCAACGGCATTTACACCATCCCGGAAGTGAGCATGGTCGGCGAGACGGAGGAATCGCTGAAGAAAAAGGGCATCGAATTTGTCGCCGGCCGGGCCCGCTACGAGGAAAACGCGCGCGGGCAGATCATCGGCGACAAGGACGGGTTCCTGAAACTCCTCTTCCGCCGCGACAACATGAAGCTGGTCGGCGTCCACGTCATCGGCGAACTGGCGACGGAGATCGTCCACATCGGGCTCATGGCGATGCTAACGGAATCGACCGCGGAACTGTTTGTCGAGACCTGCTTCAATATCCCGACGTTGGGTGCGCTCTATAAAACAGCGACGTTGGACGCGATCCGGGCCGAGGCGGTGATTGCGAGGGGGTAAGGCGCGAGCTTCGACCACGAGTGCAGGCCGTCGCCATTATTGCCGACCGCAGGTCCCGCTGGTAGTTTGATCGCTCCTCATGGCGAATACCCCCACCGAACCCAAGACGCTCTCGGACATTCGCGGCATCGGGCCGGCGCATGCGCGGTTGCTGGCCAAGATGGGCATCGTCAC
>CAZZWT010000335.1:0-273 GCA_964657775.1 uncultured Candidatus Methylacidiphilales bacterium
CCGTCATCGTGCAGGAAGACGGCGACGACAAGCGGCTCGTCGCCTACGTCGTTGCCTCTGGCAACCAGCCGCCCTCGGCCTCCGCGCTGCTCCAATGGCTCGGCACCCAATTACCGAAGGCGCTCGTGCCTTCGATGCTGATGTTCCTACCCGAGTTTCCCAAGACGCCCAACGGCAAGCTCGACCGCCGCGCGTTGCCGAAGCCGGAGCCACAGCGCGCCGCCGTCCACGAGTTCGAGGTCGAAGGCGCGGCCAACGATCTCGAGCGCACAA
>CAZZWT010000335.1:283-3140 GCA_964657775.1 uncultured Candidatus Methylacidiphilales bacterium
CGAACCGCCGCAGCAGCCGTTCGCTATGATCGCGCGACGATTCGTCGCCCGTGATGCGCACCAGCCCTCGCGCATCGAGGTTCGCGAAGAGGATCGCCGACTTCACTTGAGCGGACGCGATCTCGAGCGCAAAATCGCCGCCCTCTGGGCGGAGGTCCTGGGCGTGACCCGGGTGGGCCTGGAGGACCGCTTTTTCGACATCGGCGGTCACTCGCTCCTGATGGTCGAGGTCCACGACCAGTTGCGCGAGAAAACCGGCCAGCAAGTCGCACTGCTCGATCTTTTTCAACATCCCACCGTCCGCTCGCTGGCCCGGCACATGCAGAAAATTGACAAAACCAGGAGCCTCGTCAGCGGCATGACCCGCGGCAAGATGCGCCAGCAATTGGCTGCGCGGCAGAATGAGCTGCGCAAGTCGATCCTTGCACCATGAACGAGGACGCCTTCCACGCGGCGGCGACCGACATCGCCATCATCGGCTACGCCGCACGGTTCCCAGGCGCCGGAAATACCAGCCAGTACTGGGAGAATTTGCGCCAGGGCATCGAATCGATCCGCCCCTTTTCCGCCAAGGAATTGGAATCGGTCGGCGTCAGCGCGGCGGCCTTGCGCGACCCCGATTACGTCCGGGTCGGCGCCCCACTCTCGCACCTCGACGCCTTCGACGCCGGCTTCTTTGGCATCAGCCCACGCGAAGCCGCCATCATGGATCCCCAGCAGCGCTTCTTCATGGAAAGCGCGTGGGAAGCGCTCGAGCACGCCGGTTATGCACCGGGCACGTTCGACGGTTCGACCGGTGTCTTCGCCGGCTCCGGACCGAATTCGTACTTGATCAACAATCTTCTAAGCGATGCGGACTTGGTGGCGAAGGAAGGCATCTTCCTGCTCCGCCACACCGGCAACGACAAGGACGTGCTGGCCACGCGGGTCTCCTACCAGATGAATTTGCGCGGGCCCAGCCTCAACATCCAGACGGCCTGCTCCACCTCGCTCGTCGCCGTCCACGTCGCGTGCCAGAGCCTGCTTCATCTCGATTGCGACATGGCGCTCGCCGGCGCGGTCAGCATCGAGATTCCCCACGCCATCGGGTATCAATATCGCCAGAACGAAATTCAGTCGCACGACGGCCATTGCCGCGCCTTCGACGCCAACGCCACCGGCACTGTCTTCGGCAGCGGTCTCGGCATCGTGGTGCTGAAGCGGTTGCAGGACGCGCTCGACGATGGCGACACGGTCCACGCCGTGATCAAGGGCACGGCGGTGAACAACGACGGCAGCCGCAAGGTTGGCTTCCTCGCGCCCAGTACCGAGGGCCAGATGGAAGTTATTTACGAGGCGCTCGGCGCGGCGGGCGTCGAGCCCTCCTCCATCGATTATGTGGAAACGCACGGCACCGGCACGCCGATCGGCGACCCGATTGAACTCAGCGCATTGGACCAGGTCTTCGCCCAACGCGACCGCAAGCTCGCCATCGGCTCGGTCAAGACCAACATCGGCCACCTCGATACCGCAGCGGGCATGGCCGGTTTGCTCAAGACGATTCTCGCACTGAAGAACCGGCAGATTCCGCCCACGCTCCACTTCAAGTCACTCAATCCGCTCGTCGATTCCGCGCGAACCAAGTTGCAAGTCATCGACCAACTCACCGATTGGGCGAGCAAGAAGGAATCCCCGCGCCGCGCCGGCGTGACATCGCTGGGCATCGGCGGCACCAACGCCCATGTCGTCCTGGAGGAAGCGCCCAAGCCTTCGCTTTCCGAAACAGGCCGGCCGCTCAAGCTCATCACCTTGTCGGCCAAGTCGATCGAGGCCTTGGACGACGCCACCCGCGCCCTTGCCGGCCATCTCACGCGCAACCCCGGCGAAAATCTCGCCGACACCGCCTACACGCTTCACGTCGGGCGTCGCGAATTCAACCATCGCCGCATGTTCCTCGCGCGCGACCACGCCGAGGCTCAGGAGCGCGCCGGCGACCCGGCCGCCTCTGGCGTCTTCACCAGCAAAGCGTCGGATCCTCATCCCGTCGCGTTCCTCTTTTCCGGCCAGGGCGCGCAGTACGTTAACATGGGCCGCGAGCTTTACCAGAACGAGCCGGTCTACCAAAAGGTGATCGACGCGTGTGCCGAGCTGGCCAAGCCGCACCTCGGTTTCGATTTCCGCACCATCCTTTATCCCTCCAGCGAAAACGCCGCGCCGGCCGCTGCGGAAATGAAGCGGACCTGGAACGCACAGCCGATTCTTTTCTCGGTCGAATTCGCGCTGGCGCAACTTTGGATTTCGTGGGGCATCGTCCCCGCCAAGTTGATCGGCCATAGCCTGGGCGAATACACCGCCGCCTGTATCGCCGGCATTTTCTCGCTGGAGGACGCCCTCTCGCTCGTCTGCGCGCGCGGCAACCTGATGCACAAGGTGGCCGAGGGCGCCATGCTCGCGGTCCCGCAATCCGAGGTGGAAGTCGCTTCGTGGATCACCGATGATCTTTGCCTCGCCGCCGTCAATGGACCCGAACAGTGCGTCGTCTCCGGCCCAACCGCTTCCATTCTCGCACTGAAAGATAAGCTTTCCGCCCAAGGCATCGCCTCGCACCGGCTCGAAACTTCGCACGCTTTTCACTCGCGCTCGATTGAACCGATCCTCGATCTCTTTATCGAACTGGTCTCCAGCAAAAAGCTGCGCGCGCCGCGCACGCCAATCATCTCCAACGTCACGGGCCAATGGCTCACCGAAGAAGAGGCGACCGACCCGCGCTACTGGGCCCGCCATTTTCGTCAGGCCGTTCGCTTCCACGCGGGCATAACGCTGATCCAATCCGAGGGCGACACTTTCCAGCTCGAAATTGGCCCGGGCGAAACCCTCG
>CAZZWT010000336.1:0-3133 GCA_964657775.1 uncultured Candidatus Methylacidiphilales bacterium
CTCTTTGAGCGGTTCCAAAGCCTCGAGCAGGAGGAATTCGACCAGCGCCGTTCCGCCGTGGACGCCGCGTTTCTGCGCCAGGGCATCACCTTCACCGTCTATAGTGACGAACAGGGCACCGAGCGCATTTTCCCTTTCGATTTGATGCCGCGCATCATCCCGAACAGCGAGTGGACGCATATCGAAAAGGGCCTGACCCAGCGCATGCGCGCGCTGAACATGTTCCTCAAGGACCTCTACTCCGATCAGCGCATCTTGAAGGAAAAGATCATCCCGGCCGAGGAAGTCCTCTCCGCCAAGCATTACCGGCCCGAGATGGTCGGCGTGCCGGTGCCGAAGGATATCTACATCCACATTTGCGGCAGCGACATGGTGCGCGATCGCGACGGCACCTATTTTGTGCTGGAGGACAACGGCCGCTGCCCCTCGGGCGTCTCGTACCTGTTGGAAAATCGCGTGGCCATGAAGCGCGCGTTCCCGCATCTCTTCAGCAGCGTCGGCGTCCGTCCCGTCGACCACTATACGCAAGACCTGCTGAGCGTTTTGCAATACATCGCACCGAAAAATGCGGATAAACCGCCGACCGTCGTGCTGCTTACGCCCGGAATTTATAATAGCGCGTACTTTGAGCACTCCTTTTTGGCGCGCCAGATGGGCATCCAGATTGTCGAGGGACAGGACCTCGTTGTGCAGGACAAGACCGTCTACATGCGCACCACCAAAGGCCTCGAAAAGGTCGACACGATTTACCGCCGTCTGGACGATGACTTCCTCGACCCGACCGTCTTCCGCAAGGATTCCGTGCTCGGTGTCCCTGGCTTGATCGAGGCTTACCGCGCGGGCAATGTCAGCCTGGCCAACGCCATTGGCACCGGCGTCGCCGATGACAAGGTGACCTACAAGTTCGTGCCCGACATGATCAAGTTCTACCTCTCGGAGGAGCCGATCCTGCAGAACGTGCCGACTTATCTCGCCTCCGACCCCAAGGAGTGCGAATACATCCTCACCCACATCGAGAAATTGGTGGTCAAGTCGGCCAACGAATCGGGCGGCTATGGCATGCTGGTGGGCCCGGCCTCGACCAAGAAGCAGTGCGATGATTTCCGCGAGCTGGTCAAAGCGGACCCGCGCAACTTTATCGCGCAGCCCACGCTGAATCTCTCGCGCCACCCCAGCTATGTGGACGGCGGCTTCGACGGACGCCACGTCGATCTGCGGCCCTACATCCTGTGCGGCGAAAAAATCACGATTGTGCCCGGCGGCCTGACCCGCGTCGCGCTGCGCAAAGGCTCGCTTGTCGTCAACTCCTCGCAGGGTGGCGGCAGCAAGGATACGTGGGTGCTGTATGGAGATAGTTGATCTGCCTTCCCTCTAAACAATTCCGTTCATTCCGTTATTCCGTCAAAAATTTCTCCTTCTAATCCCATGCTATCCCGAGTCGCCGATTCCCTCTACTGGATGAGCCGCTATGCCGAGCGAGCCGAGAACATCGCCCGCATCCTCGACGTCAATCTCCAGCTCATGCTCGATATGCCCAAGCTCGGGCAGGAGGAGCAGAAAATCATGTGGGAACCGGTCCTGCGCAGCACCGGCGACCATGAAGATTTCGATAAGCATTACAAGGTCACGACCAGCGACAACGTCATCGACTTCCTGACGCTGAATACGAAGAACTCCAACTCGATCGTCAACTGCATCACCACCGCGCGCGAAAATGCGCGGCACGTACGCGAGCAAATTTCGCTCGAGATGTGGGAGGAAATCAACCGAACCTATCTCTGGATGAAGAGTCAGACGCTGAAGAAAATCCAGAAGCAAGGGCCGTATGAGTTCTTTACTGCGGTCAAGAATGCCTCGCATCTTTTCCAGGGCATTACTGATGGCACCATGACCCATGGCGAGGATTGGGACTTCATCCAAGTGGGCAAATACCTGGAGCGTTGCGACATGACGACGCGTATCCTGGACGCCAACGACGAGATCTTCATCAACACGCCGACCAAGCACACCCACACCGGCGGCACGCTGCAGTGGAGCGCCATCCTGCGCTCGTGCTCCTCGCATGATGCCTACCGCAAGTTCTACGTCGCGCAGGTCGAGCCCGACAAGGTCGTCGAGTTTTTGATCCTGAACGAATTTTTCCCGCGCTCCATCCGCTTCTGCGCCGGCGCGCTGGATGAATCGCTGCGCCGCATCTCCGGTTGCAAGGACGAACACTTCACCAACCAAGCGGAGAAGCTCACCGGTCGTCTCGTGGCCGAGTTGAACTACAGCGCGCTGGAGGACATCAAGACCGTCGGCATGCACAAGTACATGGACGAGTTGCAGGTCAAACTCAACTCCATCGGCGAAGCCATCTTCAAGACGTACCTCTTCTTCCCGCCGCGCTCCATCCCCGAACCCGAGCCCGAAGTGGTGAAAGAAAAAGCCCCTGAGCCCGAGCTCAAACCCGAGATCGTGAAGCCCACACCCAAGCAATCGCAAACGCAGAAGATCCCGAAGCCGGCGAAGGTTTCGTAGGTAGCCGTCGACCTCCGGGCGACGGTCCGTAGATATGTTCACGCCTCGCTACATCGAGTCGGTTAAGAACCCGCGAATTCCCGGTTTCAAATGGCAAGATCCCGAGAATGATGGCGATCGTGACATGTACCGAAAGATTTTGGAGCAGGGGTGTGTCTCTATTGCGGTCCCAGCTGAAAGCGGAACCCCCGATCATTCTTTTTCTATCGGTTTATACCTAAATTTTTTGCATCCCGAAATTTTGGCGCTCGGTATATCTGACGACGTTTGTAATCGAGCAATCAATCGAGTTCGAGAGGAAGCTATTGAGGGGAAATCGTTAAAGATCGGCGATGAACGTACTGATCTTTTCGAGCTCTCATATCCTGTGCGCTTCATCGAAGTCGATGAGCGCTATTTTTTCGACTACGTTGGTTACGCTGCTTGGTTTTACCGCTCGCTTCTCTTCGGCGTAGAACCAATTGCTAAACACAAATTTCCCTTACTCCAAGCAGTGTGGGCCGACAAAAACGGTTACTATCCTGATGACCCACGCTGTAACGAGATAGCGCGGCAGGCGCAAATGCTTTATGAAACTCCGTAATTCAGATGAGTCGCTCATCTTTGTCCGAGC
>CAZZWT010000337.1:0-3124 GCA_964657775.1 uncultured Candidatus Methylacidiphilales bacterium
CCGCAGCCCCCGGTCGCTCTTGACGACCTCGAGCTCCAGCCGGTGCAGCTCGCGCTCAAGCGTTACCTCGCCGCCGCCGGGCTCGACGCGAAGATCACGCCGCACAAGCTTCGCCACACCTTTGCGACCCACCTGCTCGACCACGGCGCCGACCTGCGCAGCGTGCAGGAACTCCTCGGCCACGCGCAGCTCACCACCACGCAAATTTACACTTCCGTCTCCGTCGATCGCTTGAAGCGTGTCTATGATGGAGCCCATCCCCGCGCCTAAGGCCTGCGGTCGGCAATAACACTATCCAAACTCTTTCTTCTCCATGAAGGCGATCATCAAATTTTTCCTGCAGGTGCTCTACAACGTCGGGTTCATGACGTTCTTTTTTATCACGGGGCCTTTCTTCCTTTTTCGCCTCTGGCGGCGCGGGAAACTGCTGCCGCAATTTGGCCAACGGTTTGGACTCTACTCGAAAGAAGTCCAAGAGCGTCTCGCGCCCGGCGCCGATTTGTGGATTCACGCGGTCAGCGTCGGCGAAGTGAAACTGGCACGCGTGCTCATCACGCGGCTGCGCGAATTGCGGCCCGAGTTGCGCATCGTCATTTCGACGACGACCGGCACCGGCTTCACGCTGGCCAAGGCGCGGCTGGAGGATGCACAGACCTCGGTCATCTACAACCCGATCGATTTCCTCTGGAGCGTCGTCTACGCCTTCAAGCTCATCCGGCCGAAGCGTCTCATCCTGATCGAGTCGGAAATCTGGCCGAATTACCTGTGGTGCGCGAAGCGGCGCCACATCCCGATCTATCTCGTCAACACGCGGCTGAGCGACCGCAGCGAGGAGCGTTATCGTCGCCTGCGCAAGATCGTGCGCCCGCTTTTGCAGGAGATCGATCTCGTCTTCGCGCAGGATTCGACCGATGTGTCGCGCCTCGCGCAGGCCGGGTTCGCGCCGGAAACGATCTTCAATCTCGGCTGCCTGAAGTACGACGTGGCCGAACGCGAGGCGCTCGATTCCTTTGACGTCACGAAGGAGAAAGCGATCAGCGAGTGGTGGGACCGCACCGGCTGGAATGGAGGCCATGCGATTCTCCTCGGCGGGAGCACGCATCCGGGCGAGGAGGAAGTGTTGGCGCGCATTTATCGCGACCTCCGTGAAGAGTGGCCGAAGCTGCGGCTCGTTCTCGCGCCCCGTCATGCCGAGCGGGGTGCCGCCGTGCGCGACATGTGCGACCGTCTCGGACTGCGCGCCGTCACGCGCACGCAACTCGCCGCGGCCACGTCGCCGCTGAGCAACGGAAGTTCGCCCGACGTCCTGGTGGTCAACTCGACCGGGGAACTCGCCTCGCTCTACAAACGCGCGACCGTGGCCTTCGTCGGCAAAAGCCTGCGCGGAAATGGCGGCCAGAATTTCATCGAGGCCGCGCCGGTCGGCGTGCCGATCGTGGTCGGGCCGAACATGCAAAACTTCAAGGTCATCACGCGCGAGTTCATCAACCAACAGGCCGTCGTGCAGGTGACGGATGAATTTGAGCTGGCGACTGCGCTACGCTCGCTTTTCGCCTCGGAAGAAATGCGGAAGGGGCTGGGCCAGCGCGCGCAGGCGACGTTTCAAGCCAATCTCGGCGCGGCGAAGAAGACGGCGGAAGTGACGGTGCAGTCGCTCGCAACGACGAAGTAGGTAGCCGCCGACCTCCGGGCCACGGTCGTGGCCATGATCGCGTTACCAAAGCGCGATCGCGGGAATCAACGATCCAGTTTGCCCAGAGGTCGCCGGCTACTTACTGAAATGGGGCCGTACCGTCGTCCTCGACCAGTTTGCAGTCGCACGCCGCCTTTTGCAGCGTCACGCAAGGCGTCTCCACAAAGTAGAGAACGGTATCGAAAAATCCCGGCTGCCGCGGCAGCGGATGGCATGCCACCACGATGCCGGTGCAGCAATGGCGTGCGCCGTCGTGATCGAAGGCAAACTCCACCTCAGCCCCAACTTGAAAAGGCCACTTGGTGAGGAGGCTGACGCCCTTCGGTGAAAACTGGACCTGCTTTTTCGGCATGTCCAGAGAGTCGGAAAAGCTGACGGTTACGCGCCCGTCATCTCCCCCCCGCGCCTTCGTTTGAATCGCCATATGTGAAAAGAAATTCGGCTGAATGCAAATCGGATTTTATTAACTGCAGAAACCAATACTCAATATAAGCACAGATTCAAATCTTCGCTTCATTTTTTTCAATCTTTGCGCGCGGATGAAAGTCGCGATGAATTTGCTTGAGTCGCGCCTGGTCCACATGCGTGTAAATCTGCGTCGTAGCCAGGCTCGCGTGGCCGAGCATTTCCTGGATCGCCCGCAGGTCCGCGCCGTGGCTGAGCAGATGCGTCGCGAACGAGTGCCGGAGCAGATGCGGCCAGATTTTTTTCTTCAAGCCGGCCAGCTTCGCCGTGTCGCGCACGATCTGGAAAACGCGCGCCGTGGTCAGCCGCCGCCCATGCTCGCCGAGAAAAACTTCGCCGCCCGTCTTCGGCTTCACCAACTGCGGCCGTCCACTCGCCAGCCAGCGATCAAGCGCCGCCAATGCTTTTTCGCCGACGGGCACGACACGTTCGCGATCGCCTTTCCCCAGCACGCGAAGCAGCCGCTCCTCGCGCAAAACATTTTCCAGCCGCAGGCCGGTGATTTCCGCAGCGCGCAGGCCGCTCGCGTAGAGCACCTCCAGCAGCGCACGGTCTCGCCAACCGAGCGGCGTCTGCGGCAACTCGAACGAAAGCAACTGCGAGACCTCCTCCTCGCTCAGCATCTCCGGCAGCAACCGGTCGAGCCGCGGCAGGTCGAGCGCCGAGGAAAGATCGTGCCCGATGATTCCTTCCCGTTTCAGGTGCGCGAAAAAATGCCGCAGCCCGACCACGATCATCTTCACCGAGGCCGGCGCCAGTCGCTTCTCCCGCTGCGCGCGGAGGTAGGCGCGCAGGTGTTCTTTCATGATCAGTCCGGGCTCGAGCCCGGGGTGCTGCTCGTCCATCCACTTCGCGAAATTCTCCAGCGCGATGCGGTTGATGACCTGGGTATTCAGCGCGTGGCTTTTCTCCGTGGCGAGATAGCCCAGGCAGCCCTCAATCGCATCTTCCCAGTCGGGATTCATC
>CAZZWT010000338.1:0-3122 GCA_964657775.1 uncultured Candidatus Methylacidiphilales bacterium
CCAGGTCAACATCATGGCCGTGGCCCATGGCACCGACCGCGATCTCGTCCGCGCGCACAAGGCGGCGATTGACGCGCACCTGGAGAAAATCGGGATGCCCTTCAGCTACACGAACGTCTTCTGGGGCGGCCGTAGCGAGATCAAGCCCTCCGAAATCGCGCCCGCTGCCTACGCCGATTGGTGCCGGGCGACAGGGCTCGATCCCGAGGCGATGAGCAGCGAGGAGTAGCCGCCCTTTCCAATATTTGCTGCGTTATCTCTATTTGCTAAAAATACTGGAAATTTAGCGAATTTAGGCCGACGGCGCGGGCGGAGCCGCCAGCACGCCCTCGATCACCTGCTGGAGCTTCTCAAGCTTGTAGGGCTTCTCCAGCACGGCGCTGAAGCCGAACTTGCGGTGGTCGAGCATGACGGGATGCTCGAGGTGTCCGCTGCTGGCGATGACCCGCGCGTCGGGGTCGATCTTCTTGATCGTATGCACGGCGTCCTGGCCGCCGACGCCATTGGGGATGACCAGGTCCATCATCACGATGTCGAACGTCTCGGAGTGCGACTTCGATTTCGCGAAGGCGGCAATGGCCTGCGAGCCATCGGTGCAAGTGCTGACTTCGTAGCCGAGGTGCCCGAGCATCCGGCTGACGATGTCGAGAATCATCTGCTCGTCGTCCATGAGCAGGATGCGCCGCTTCTGCGCGGGCTTGGCGGGTACGACCGGGGCAGCCGGGGTGAGGGCAGGGGTCGCGCGCGAGGTAGGGCTTGGCTTGAGATTCTTCGGCAAGGTGCCAGTGGCGGAAGTCGGCGCGCCGGTAGCGGCGGGAAGGTAAAGCGAAACGGTGGTGCCGACGCCGGGCGTGGAGTCGAGAATGATGGTGCCGCCCATGCGCTGGATCGAGGAAAGCGCCGTGGTCAGCCCAAGGCCCTGCGAGCCGCTGCGCGTGGTGAAGTAGGGCTCGAAGACGCGCGGCATGGCCTTCTCCGAAATACCGTGGCCCTGGTCCTGGATGTGGAGGCAGACGTAATCGCCGGGCTTGAGGGGCAAGTCGGGACGATACGAGAATTGCGAGTGGGGAATGCTCTCCGCCGAGAAGCGCACAACGCCCTTGTCCATCGCCTGCACGGAGTTCGTGACGATGTTGCGGATGGCATGCGAAAAGGCTTCCTGGTCGACTTCGATTTCGGGCAGGTTGCGGGGGAAAAGATATTCTGCGCGCACCATCGTGCCGCGCAGCACGGTGGAGACGGCGTCCTGCACCGCTGGCTCGAAGGCGATGCGCACCTTGGGTTGCGTCTGCTCGGGCGAGATGGAGAACATCTGCTCGATCAGATCGCGCGCGCGCTGCAAGGAGCGCTCCATTTCATTGAGGCGAACGGCGATCGCATTGTGCGGGCCGTTGAGATTTTTCGCGATGGTGAGATTGCCGACGACGGTCGTCAGGATGCCGTCGAAGTCGCGCGCCATGCCTTCCACCAGCGCGGCCGCGGTGGATTGAGTGGAGGCGAGGGCCAGCGCCTCGGTCAGCTTTTTATTCTCGGTCAGGTCCTTCGACAGCAACAAGACCGATTCGATTTTCCCGTTCGGATCAAGGAGCGGCATGATCTCGCTCTGCAGACTGGCGGTTTCACCATCCTTCTTTTGAATGCGATACTCGACCTGATGGCCCGTGCTATCGCTCAGGACTTGGTTCAAGACGTCATCGGCGCGCGCGCGATCTTCCGGATGAACTTCCGTAAACGCATGCGTGCCCGCCAGCGATTCCGGCGCAGCATCGATCAGAAATCCGTAGGCCGGATTGATCCACGTCCGGTTGCCATTCAGGTCAAGCAGCACGATGAAGTCCGACACGTTGTCGGTCATCAATTGAAACATGTTCCGCTGGCTGTTCCAATCGGCCTCGGCCGCCGTCCATTGGGCAAGGCTCTGGTGGCACTTCTCCAGTTCTTCGCGTAGTTGCTGCACTTCGGCCAATGAAACGCCCGGCAGCGGTTGCTCGGTTTGCTGGGGACCGGTGCCCGTCGCTTGGGGAGACGCGACAGCCCTCGCTGGCGGGCGCAGGATAATGGGCCGGCGCACGGCAACGGGCTGGTCTCGGATGGTCACATCTTTCACGATGTTCTTCTCAAGTGGGGCAAACAGAAACAGGCATTATCGCTCTTCTGACAGCAGAAAGGATCCAGATAATTTCGGCGGCCTCAGTAAGGAGTAGTTTAGGAAGTTTAATTATGCAAGTAAAAAACAAAAGATGAGCGTCTTGTAACGATGAAGCAGTTCCATGCTAGTTAATACGCTTTACGCCATTTATACAAGTTTTTCCACTTCTCACTCAACACCCCTTATATCGACATTGGGGGGACAAAGATAAGCGCAGCGACGCACAAATGCACCGCTGCGCTTGCCTGATTGATGAAAGATTTGCCTAGACGGCCAGCCTACGCGCCGACTTCCTTGCGCGCTTCTTCCGCCAGTGCCGTGGAGAGGTAACGCTCACCCGTGCTGCAGCCAATCGTGACGATGAGCTTGCCCTTGTTCTCGGGTCGCTTGGCAACTTGAATCGCCGCGAAAACATTGGCGCCGCTCGAGATCCCGACGAGCAGGCCTTCTTCCTTGGCCAGGCGGCGGGCGGTGACGAGCGCATCCTCGTTGCTCACCGTGATGACTTCATCGACAATCTTCAAGTGCAAATTGCCCGGCACGAATCCGGCGCCGGTGCCCTGGATCTTATGCGGACCGGGCTTCAGCGGTTCGCCTGCCAGTGTCTGGGTAATCACGGGTGAATCCTTCGGCTCAACCGCGATCGACTTGAAACTCGGCTTGCGCTCCTTGATGACTTCGGAGATGCCGGTGATCGATCCGCCCGTGCCAACGGCGGCAACGAGGATGTCGATCTTGCCATCGGTATCGGCCCAGATTTCCTCCGCGGTTGTCTTGCGGTGAATCTCCGGGTTGGCCGGATTTTCAAACTGCTGCGGGATGAACGCATTTGGCGTCTCTTCCACGATGGCCTTGGCCTTCGAGATTGCGCCCTTCATCCCTTCCGCGGCGGGCGTGAGGACCAGTTTCGCGCCGAGCAGCGCCAGCAGCGTGCGGCGTTCCAGCGACATGCTCTCCGGCATGGTGAGGATGA
>CAZZWT010000339.1:0-3080 GCA_964657775.1 uncultured Candidatus Methylacidiphilales bacterium
AATAGAATTAAAAATAAGCCTTAAAGCTCGTTTATATTATATAAGAATAAGGATATTAATAATAATAGTAAAAAGAAGTATACTAAAGACAAGGGTAAAGATAAAGATATAGCCGAACATTTTGCGCGCGGCTTCGGTGGCGACGGTCACGTTCATCGTGCAAATGAGCGGGAGCCACGCATCGGTGCTGTCGCAAAAGCCGGCGATGTCGCCGCCGTCGTCAATGACCGGCTTTTCGCTGTAGGCGTAGATCGTGCCGCTGGTGCCGAGGCTGGCGGTGACGCAGCCCGGCGTGACGTTGCCGGTGCCGATCGCGCCCATCATGTTATCGCCGCCGCCAGCGCTAACGACGATGCCGGCGGGCAAATTCCAGCGTTTGGCGAGTTCGGGCAAGAGTGTGCCGGCCGGTTCGAGCGAGGATTTCAATTTCGGAAATTCGTCGCCGAGCCCAAGCTCTGGATTGATGCAATGGATCACGTCCCACGCCCAGTCACGCTTGCGGACATCAAGCAGTGCCGTCCCGGAAGCGTCCCCATATTCCATGCTCAATTCGCCGGTCAGGTAGAAATTGAGGTAATCGTGCGGAAGCAGGATCTTTCTCAGCTTGGCAAAATTTGCCAGTTCGTGATTTTTCAGCCACAGGATTTTCGGCGCGGTGAAGCCGGGCAGCATGTCCATGCCCACTTTCTCGATCAGGGCCTTGCTGCCGCCAAATTCGGCGCGGAGATAATCGCACTCCGCGGTGGTGGAGGTATCGCACCACAGTTTCGCGGGGCGGATGACCTGGCCCTGCTGGTCGAGCGGAACGAAGCCGTGCTGCTGGCCGGAGACGCCGATGCCGCGCACTTCGCTACGGCGCGCGCCAAGCTTCTCGACCACCTGCCGGATGGTGATGTCGACCGCCTCGGTCCATGTCGCGGGATTTTGTTCGAGGTGGCCGGGGGGCAGGCCGGGCAGGACGTCGTAGGCCTGCGCGGCCGAGGCGATGATGCGCCCGGTGTCGGTGTCCAGGGCGATGGTCTTGGTGCTTTGCGTGCCGCAGTCGATGCCGAGAGAAATCATGAGGGAAGTTTAAAGGGAAAAGGAAAAAGGTAAAAGGTAAAGGGGTGGGGGCGCGCCCGGGTGCGCGATTAAGATTTAACAATGCGCTTGAATTAGCTCCCGCTGCAAGGGCAGGCTTGAGAATCCATGGCTAAAACGCATCTCTCCAAATTCAAGACGATATCCTACGAAGGCTCCAGCAGCACGAATCCGCTCGCGTTCAAACACTATAATCCGGCCGAGATAATCAATGGCCGGACGATGAAGGACGAGATGCGGTTCTCGATTGCTTACTGGCACTCGTTCCGCGGCGTGGGCGCCGATCCTTTTGGGCCCGGCACGATCGTGCGGCCGTGGGAAAGAGGAAAGGACCCGGTGTCGATCGCGAAAACACGGATGGACGCGGCGTTTGAGTTTTTCCAGAAGATCGAGGCGCCGTTCTATGCGTTCCACGATCGCGATATCGCGCCCGAGGGGCGGACACTGGCGGAGTCGAATCGCAATCTCGACAAGATCGTCGCGCACGCGAAGGCGTTGCAGAAATCGACCGGCATCAAGCTGCTTTGGGGCACGGCGAATTTGTTTTCTAATCCGCGCTTCATGTGCGGCGCGGCGACGAATCCCGACGCGCACGTTTTCGCCTACGCCGCGGCGCAGGTGAAAAGCGCGATGGATGCGACGAAGGAACTTGGCGGCGAGAATTACGTTTTCTGGGGCGGCCGCGAGGGCTACGAGACGCTGCTCAACACGAACCTGAAGCGCGAGCAGGATCACCTCGCGGCGTTTCTGCACATGGCGGTCGATTACGCGAAGCAGATCGGCTTCAAGGGCCAGTTCCTCATTGAGCCGAAGCCGAAGGAGCCGACGAAGCACCAGTACGATTTCGACGTGGCCAGCGGCATCGCGTTCCTGCGCACCTATGCGCTCGATAAATATTTTAAATTCAATATCGAGACGAATCACGCCACGCTGGCGGGGCATACGTTTAATCACGAGATTGAAGTGGCCGCGGCCGTCGGCATGCTCGGTTCCATCGATGCGAATGCGGGCGACATGTTGCTCGGCTGGGATACGGACCAGTTCAACACCGACGTGAAGGAGCTGACGCTGGCGATGTTTTCCATCCTGAAGGCGGGCGGGCTCGGTTCCGGCGGCTTTAATTTCGATGCGAAATTGCGCCGTCCGTCCGTCGATATGGAGGATCTGTTCTACGCGCACATCGGCGGGATGGATGCGTATGCGCTGGCCTATAAGCTGGCGTCAAAGATTCGCGCGGAAGGAAAGCTGGAGGCGTTTGTGGCCGACCGTTACGCGACGTTCGACCGCGGTTATGGCAAGGATATCGAGAAGGGCAAAGTCGGCTTCAAGGAATTGGAAAAGCTTGTCCTCAAAATGGGCGAGCCAAAGCCGAAGAGCGGGCGCCAGGAGTATCTGGAGAATTTATTGAATACCTATCTGCATCCGTAGCGGGTGCGCCTGATGGGTCCTATAGGTCGTATCAGTCCTATAGGACCTATTGCAGCTATCGCTTCTTCTCCACATCCGGCAGAAACCACGTCAGCAGCCCGAGCAGCGGCAGGAACGCGCAGATCTGGAAGACGAAAAAGATGCTCGTCACGTCCGCGAGTTTCCCCAGCACCGCGCTGCCGATGCCGCCCATGCCGAACGCGAAGCCGAAGAAAAGACCGGCGATCATGCCGACATTGCCGGGAACAAGTTCCTGCGCGTAAACCACGATCGCGGAAAACGCGGAGGCCATGATCACGCCGATGATGCCGCTGAGGATGGCACACTCGACCAAGTTGGCGTAGGGCAAGAGCAGCGTGAACGGCGCGATGCCGAGGATGGAGGCCCAGATCACGCGCTTGCGACCGATGCGGTCGCCGACCGGGCCGCCGATGATCGTGCCCGCCGCGACGGCGAAGAGGAAGATGAAGAGAAAATATTGCGACGCCTGCACCGAGAGATGGAATTTTTGGATAAGGAAGAAGGTGTAATAGCTCGTCATGCTGGTGAGGTAAAAATATTTCGAGAAGACG
>CAZZWT010000340.1:0-3024 GCA_964657775.1 uncultured Candidatus Methylacidiphilales bacterium
CGATTCGCAAGCCTCTCGCGTGTCCCGAATTGCTCGAGCCCGTCGAGACCGCCGTGCCGCTCGCGAAGTTGCAGGAAATTGGCCAGGCCATT
This sequence comes from uncultured Candidatus Methylacidiphilales bacterium, assembly GCA_964657775.1. Taxonomy (GTDB): domain Bacteria; phylum Verrucomicrobiota; class Verrucomicrobiia; order Methylacidiphilales; family UBA1321; genus JABDGH01. Next base: position 93 of record CAZZWT010000340.1, read on the forward strand.
ACCAAGGACCCGGGCACGATTGAGCTCAATCCCAAGATCAAGCGCTTCCAGCAGGCGCGGCTCGATTCCGTCATGGGCAAGTCCGGGCTGGACTGGAGCACGGCCGAGGCGCTCGCGTTCGGCACGCTGCTCGAATCGGGTTACCCGGTGCGCCTCTCCGGCCAGGACAGCCGCCGCGGGACGTTCACGCAGCGCCACTCGGTGCTGTACGACATCAAGACCCGCGAGCGTTACAAGCCGCTCGCCCACATCTCGCCGAACCAGGCCAGCTTCTGCGTCTACAACAGCCCGCTGTCGGAATACGCGGTGCTCGGCTTCGACTACGGCTACGGGCTCGATTTCCCCGACATGCTCGTGCTCTGGGAAGCGCAGTTCGGCGATTTTGCCAACGGCGCGCAGATCATGATCGACCAGTACATCGTTTGCTCGGAAACAAAGTGGGGCGAGACGTCGAGCATCGTGCTGCTGCTGCCGCACGGCTATCACGGCCAGGGGCCGGAACATTCCAGCGCACGCCTCGAGCGTTATCTCCAGGCGTGTGCGGAGGACAATATCCAGGTCGCGAATCCCTCGACGCCGGCCAGCTACTTCCACATCCTGCGCCGCCAAGCGCTGCGCAAGGTAAAGAAGCCGCTGATTATCATGACGCCGAAGGGCATGCTGCGCGACCCGCGGTGCACATCCCCCATTGGCGATCTCGCCACGGGCCGCTTCGAGGAAATCCTGCCCGATCCCGGCGCGCCGAAGTCGGCTAAGCGCGTGATCTTGTGCAGCGGCAAGGTCTACTTCGACCTCGTCGATTACCGCAAGAAGGAGAAGATCGAGGACACCGCCATCGTCCGCATCGAGCAGCTTTATCCGCTGCACGAAAAGAAACTGGCGACGATCGTCGGTTCCTACGGCAAGGCGGAAAAGATGATCTGGGCGCAGGAAGAATCGGCGAACATGGGCGCCTGGGCCTTTATGGAGCCGCGCCTGCGGAAGCTCTTCAACCGCGAGATCACCTATGTGGGCCGCGACGCCTCAGCGAGCACGGCGACCGGTTCGCATGCCATCCATGACCTCGAGCAGCACGAGTTGGTGGCGCAGGCGTTTACGTTATGAGTTTTTAGACAGGAGTTACATGAAGAACAGGACAGTTTGAATGTCTTCGTTGTTTCTCCTGTCCTTCATGTCCCTCCTGTCTAATTCTTCCCTAATTTTATGATCGAAATCAAAGTCCCCACCGTCGGCGAATCCATCACCTCCGGCATCCTTGGTGTCTGGAACAAGCCGGACGGTTTCTACGTCAAAGCCGGCGATCCCATTTTTGAAATTGAAACCGACAAGGTTACGTCGGAGATCGTGGCGGAAGCCGCCGGCACGCTGAAGCATCTCGTGAAGGCGGGCGATACGGTGCAGATCGGGCAGGTTGTCGCGAGCATCGATGAAAAAGCTACTGCTCCGGTGGAAGCTGCTCCCGCCGCCAAGGAAAATGGCGCGAAGGCGGAAGCGAAAGCGTCGCGCGTGGAAGCTGCTGCGCCCGTTGCCGCTGGCGCCGCCCGTGGCAAAAACGCCGACGATCTTTCCCCCGCCGTCCGTTATCAGTCCGAAGAAAAGGGCGTCGATCCCTCCAAGATTTCCGGCACGGGCAAAGATGGCCGCGTCACCAAGGGCGATGTCCTCTCTGCTGCGGCGAACCCAGTCCCATCCGTCCCAAAGGGCGACCGCACCTCGCGCAAAAAGATGTCCCCGCTCCGCCAGAAGATCGCCGCCCGCCTGCTTGCCGCGCAGCAGGAAACCGCGCACCTCACCACCTTCAACGAAGTCGACCTGTCGAACATCATGGCGCTCCGCACCAAGTTCCAGGACCGCTTCGTCAAGAAGCACGAGGTGAAGCTCGGGTTCATGTCCTTCTTCGTGAAAGCCGTTGTCCACGCGCTGAAAGTGGTGCCTGCGATCAACTCGCGCATTGATGGAGAGGAAGTGGTCTCGAACAATTTCTACGACATCGGCTGCGCCATCTCCACCGACAAGGGCCTCTTCGTCCCCGTCATCCGCGATTGCGACCAGCTCTCCTTCGCCGGGGTGGAAAAGGCGATCGGCGCCTACGCCAAGAAAGCGCGCGACGGCAAGATCACGCTGCCCGACATGGAAGGCGGCGTCTTCACCATCACCAACGGCGGCGTCTTCGGCTCGCTCATGTCGACGCCGATCTTGAATCCGCCGCAGTGCGCGATCCTCGGCATGCACACCATCCAGGAACGCCCCGTCGCGATCAGTGGCCGCTTGGAAATCCGCCCGATGATGTACCTCGCACTCACCTACGATCATCGCCTCGTCGATGGCAAGGAAGCGGTCACGTTCCTCGCCACGGTCAAGGAAACGGTCGAAAATCCGGGCTCGGTGTTGCTGGAACTTTAAGGTCTTCGTCATCGCGGGGAAAGGGGGGCGAGGCCATGCCAACGGGAGGATGGCCCGAATCCTGCGCTTTCTCCGGGGTGACGAATTCGGAAGCATATCTTTTTATGGCCCAAGAACCCCCGGTCATTCCCCGCGAAGAATTCGAGAAGTTCCTCGTCGCCCTGACGCACGACATCCGCAACAAGCTCAACAGCATCGCGTTGGAAGCGGCCGATCTCGCGGAGCAAACCGATGGGCAAGTCGACGGCACGCGCCTTCAGCAGTATGTGCAGGATTGCTCGGCCTTTTTGAAGAACGTGCGGCAAACGTTGGCGCCCGATGATCCGAATGCGGAGAAGATGAACCTGCCCGAATTCGTCCAGCACTTGCGTAACCACAAGTACGATTGATTTTCGGTTCGGTGGCCCGGGCTACTTGTTGCCGGGGCCCGCAGCAGCGGGACAGGAAGCGATCAGTTCCTCGCGAATCAACATTTCGCTTCCTGTCGCTCCGCCGAGCCTCCGCGACCCGGGCAACAAGTAGCCCGGGC
>CAZZWT010000341.1:0-3023 GCA_964657775.1 uncultured Candidatus Methylacidiphilales bacterium
TTCGCCCATGCTGGTCGGCTTTTTCCTCGCGGGACTCGTCGTGCATGGCGGCCTGCAGGGGTGGTGGATCGAGCCGGTGTTGAGCCGTCTTGGGGCCTTTCCGTTGCTGGTTGGCGCAACGGTATTGACGGCATTCAACGACAACGCGGCGATCACCTACCTCGCGACGCTCGTGCCGAATTTCAGTGACGAGCTGAAGGACGCCGTCGTCTCCGGCGCGATCTGCGGCGGCGGCCTCACCGTCATCGCCAACGCCCCAAATCCGGCGGGCCAGTCGATCCTGCAGAAGTATTTTCCCGAGGATAGCATCGCCCCCGGCGGTCTTTTCCTGGCCGCGCTTTTCCCCACGCTGGTGATGCTCTTTTTCTTTGCGCTGCCGAGGTGAAGATTTTGTCTGAATCTGTAATTCCGTCAAAATCAGTTCAGCTTATGAAGCGCTTCGAGATAAAGTACCTAGGCGAATCCGTACAAGCCGACCGCAACTTGAATTTACGCTGCCCGTAGTTAAGGGGGCAACCGGATAACCGGTCCTAATTCAGCAGCTTATACCAATTGTCGCGCTGGTGGGCCTCGTAGCCGAGTTCCGTGATGGCCTTCCTGATCTCGTCCACGGTGAGACGAAAGCTGGTTCCGGCGGCGGAGACGACGTTTTCCTCCATCATCACGCTGCCGTAATCGTTGGCACCGTACTGGAGCGCGATCTGGCCGATCTTCGGGCCCTGCGTGACCCAGGAGGATTGAACGTTGTCGAAGTTGTCGAGGAAGACGCGGCTGAGCGCCTGCATGCGCAGGTATTCGTGCGAGCCGGTGGGGGGGATGTGGCGCATCTTCGTGCCGTCGCTTTGGAAGGTCCAGCAGATGAACGCGGTGAAGCCGCCCGTTTCGTCCTGCACGTCGCGCAGGCGGCGAAGGTGTTCGATGCGGTCGTCGACGCTCTCGACATGGCCGAACATCATGGTGGCGGAACTGGCCAGTCCAAGGCGATGTGCGATCCGCATGACTTCCAGCCAATGGTCGGAATCGCACTTCAGCGGCGCGATGGCGTTGCGTACCTTATCGACCAGAATTTCGCCGCCGCCGCCGGGAATGGAGCCAAGGCCCGCTTCCTTGAAGCGCATGATGACTTCCTCCAACGGCATCTTGAAGACTTCCGCGAAGTGATTGAACTCCGGTGGAGAAAAGCCGTGGATATTGATCGTCGGATGATTGGTGCGGATGTAGTGAAGCAGGTTGAGATACCAGTCGATGTCGAGCTTCGGATGATGACCACCCTGCATGAGGATTTGCGTGCCGCCGATCGATTCGAGCTCTTTGATCTTCTCGCCGATCTGCTCCGGCGTCAGCACGTAGGAATCTTCGTCGCGCTCGGTGCGCATGAAGGCGCAGAACTTGCAATAGACATTGCAGACGTTCGTGTAGTTGATGTTCCGGTCGATGATGTAGGTGATGATCTCGTTGCCACGACCGTCGTAGGCCGCGCCCTTGCGCTGGCGGCGGCGCGCGTCGGCCAGTTCGCCCAATTCCGGCAGCGACGCGAAATAAAGCTGCTTGGCCTCCTCGGGCGTGATGCGGCCGCCGTCGAGGACCTTGTCTTTGATTTCGGAATCAAGCAGCGGTTGGATCATGGGCAGAATTTTTTGACGAATTAACGGAATTACGGAATTTATTAGAGGGGAAGGCGGGGGTCAGATATAGTTCAGTTTGGGGACAGTGGCGAGGCGTCCGGTTTCGACCAGGGTTTGCGCGAAGCGTTCGATGGCCTTTTTTTGGCGCACGCCCAGGTCGTAGCAAAGATGCTCGGTGAGGTACTGGCGCTCGAAGGGCGTGCGGGCAATGGTGTCGCGAAGAGAGAGGCCGATCTCGCCGGCCTTGCGAAGCTGCCGGGCGACGGTCCGCGCGCGCCAGTAGGAAAGGCTTACGGCCCAGACGGCGAAGACGAAGGGGAGTTGCGTGTTCTCGCGCCAGGCGGTGGCGAGGTCCAGGTAGTTCTGTTCCGGGTAAGCTTGGCGATGATTGATGGCTGGATCGCCGATGAGCAGTTGTGCGTCGGCGGGCTCGTCGGGCGAGACGTAGGTGGGCTTGAGGCGGTGGAATTTTTCCAGGACGAGTCGGGCCAGTTCGACCGAGGTCTTGGAGGCGGGGTCAAGCGCGACGGTCTGCACCTTGGCCAGCGGCACGCTGTAATTGAGGTAGACGCTATAGACGGCGCGTTCCGAGCCGATGGCGAGGCCGTCGACGATGCGGTAAGTGCCGGCGGGCGCTTCGAGGACTTCCATCACCGGGACGAGCGCGACGTCGAGTTTGTCCGCACGCAGATCGGCGGCGAGCTTGGTCGGCTCCAGCTTGGCGAACGGCGAGGAGATGAAACGGGTCAGCGGCAGAGCGTTCAGGTAGGGAACGGAGCCGACGCGAACGTCCTTATTGATTTCCACCGAGGGGAATTTTTGCGGCTCGATAATTTTCTCGGCGAGTTTGGGTTTTGTAGAGGAAAGGGTTTTCATAGCTGCGTTTCCCAGAATTCTTTGTCCAGCACCTTGCTATCTCGCAAGGGTTTCCGGGGCGGATCGACCAAGCGCTTGGCGTCAGCCTGACGCGCTTCTTCTTTTAGCGATTCGTAGGTGGGTTCTTTTCCATCCGTGGATTCCACTGGAGGAAGTTCGGTCTGGCCGACAAAAAAATCCCGAAAGACAAAGTTATCTAGAATCCAATCAATCATCAGAGACCAGGAATAGCCTTCTTTTTTCATACCAGCACTCCCTTTGGAGTTGTCGTATCAGGTAAAATTGTCCCCTCGGCCTTCTTCTCATTGATGCGCTGATAAAAGGTATTGCGTTGCATCGGAATGCGGCCCGCTTCGCGGATGGCGGCTTCAAGCTTGGCAACGGTCTGGCCTTGCGGGGTCTGGCTGCCAGCCATGTGAAAAATCTTTTCCTGCTGGATGGTGCCGTGCAGATCGTCGACGCCGTAGCTGAGGGCGACCTGCGCCGTGGCGAGGCCGAGGCTGACCCAATAGGCAGTGATGT
>CAZZWT010000342.1:0-3007 GCA_964657775.1 uncultured Candidatus Methylacidiphilales bacterium
CGTTCTGCCTCTGAGGAAGCTCTGCAACCCCTTCGGGGTTGTCCCAAATTTTTGTTCGGATACCGGTGGTGGCGACCGCTGCTGCGGTCTGACCACCGGCTACGGCTCTGTAAAGCCTCCGGCTTATTCAGACGGACTTTCGCAGAGGTCTCAACTCGTTGTCCGGGTGCCGAGATCAAAACTTTGATCGAGGCACAAGAGGCAGCCGTTGACACGGTTATCACAGGCCGCCTCTTGTTTAAGTAAGATATTAAGTGAAAAGAAGGAGGTGTATATGGATATCCTTTGGGTTTTGACGGAACTACGGAATTTTTCGGAATTATCGGATTGGGCTGCAGGGGTTCCTGACAATGATCAGAAAGGATTAGGGGAGAGTTGGAGGCAACCGTTTCTCTATCCCAGCTTAATTTTTATGATTAAAACGCCTCGCTGCCTTTTCCCCCCCAATTCCGTTAATTCCGAGAAATTCCGTAATTCCGTCACCCCCCCAGAGGGCGCGCTGACGCCTCTTTCTCTACCCGACGGTGATGCCTTCCTTCGTCAACGCGGAGTTGATGGCGATGGACAAATCGCTGGTGACTTTCATCCACTCGTCCTCGGAGTCGATCCAGGCACGCACTTTGAAATTGAGCGCCGCGCCGAAAGTAATGAGCAGCGTGTGCGGCGCGGGATTCTTCAGGACGTTTTGGTTCGCGGCCGCGATCTTGGTGAGGAGATCCTGCACGTGCTGGGGATCGACCTTGGAAGTGACATTGACGGGAATTTCGATCAGCCGCTCGCAGTTGGAGAGGGTCCAGTTCGTGACCGGATTCGAGATCAGGTTGCCATTGGGCACGATCATTTCGGAGCCGTTGCTCAGCAGGATCACGCTGGCGCGAATGCCGATGCGCTCCACTCGGCCCATGGTGGTGGCATCGATTTGGATGTCGTCGCCCACTTTGATCGGGCGCTCAAAGAGCAGGATGATGCCGGAGACAAAGTTGTTCATGATGTTCTGCAAGCCCAGGCCGAGGCCCACGCCAAACGCGCCGGCGAGGAAGGCGAACTGGCTGAGCTCCGCGCCGGTGGCGGCGATGGCGGCAAAGAATCCAAACAGGAGAATCACATAATTGACCATGGTTGACGCGGCATACGGAATTCCCCGGCTGAGGGCCATGTGCGGATAAATCTCTTCTTCCAGCACGAAGCGGATGAAGCGCGACAGAAGAAACGAGAGCCAGATCGTGAACGGAAACGCGATGATCGCGCCCAACGTGAAGTGAAAGGAAAAGTAGCTATGATCGCGCCACAGGAAGGCGTTGCCGTGCTCGACGAGAGGGCTGAGCAGACTGAAGTTTTGCAGGGCGACAATCAACCAGAGGGCAAAGACGATCCAGCGGATAAGGCCGCTGGTATTGGCGTAGATTAAATCGCGGTGATGCCGCACCATGCCGAATCGCGCGATGGGGTGAAGGCTGAGCGCGCCGATGGTCAGCGCGTCCAGAATGCGCACGGTCGGGTAGAGAATGACGGCGAGATAGGAGTTTTGGAGCATGCCGTCGCCCACCTGGACGGAGAGCTTGGTGTAGCCGAGTACATTGGCGCCGCCGGCGAAGACGAGAACGAGGAAGGTGAGATGAAGATAAAATCGCGTGATGCGTTTGAGGCGATCGCGGTCGCCCTGGCCGACGATCAGATGTTTGGAGCGAAGCGCGGTCAGGATAAACAGACTGACGGCGAGTAATTCCGCGATGAAGAGCGCCCGGCTGGCGATGCCCTCCGGCGTGGCGACAAAGCGGACTTGGTCGACGAGGTAGGCGATAACGGTCGCGTACAGGATTGGGTAGTTTTCCGGGTCGATGAAGCGGCGGGTGAGCAGGACCGCGGGGATAAGTGCCGCGGCCCCGGCAATGGCGGAGAAAAGACGGGGCGGCGCCGGGTAGAGCAGCCCGGTGGCGAGAATCGCGAGAAGAAAAGCTGTGGCGAGCGGGGCATCAAAGACCAGGGCGGCGGGACGAAGTTCCACCTCCGCATCGCAGCGAGCGTGGACGGATCGGCGAATCCAATAAAAAGCGCCAATGAGGAGGGCCAGCAAAAGAAGGTGGACCAGGGCCGCGCCGATATAATCGGTGAGATACGTGCTGAGGCCGGAAATCTGTGATTCGAGCGAGGCCTTTTCCTGCGAGACGACGCCGGCGGCGGGCTGGGCGAAGGCGGCGGGGTTCCATAACTGAGGGTGGTTGCGTTTGAAGAACTCCCCGCGCTCGGCGACGATTCTTTTTTTCACGGCGTCCAGGCCGGCCTGGGTGATTTTATCCTGCGCGGCAACGCGGTTCTGCATGTCGTAGAGCGGGAGCAGGTGCGCATTCACGGCCTTGGTTGTGTCGGCGATTTGCGCGAGAACCTCCTTGCTGGTGGGCACGACAAACGCGGGGCTTTGCGTGGTGTTGGCGGCGAGGGTCGCGGTCCACGTGGCGGTCATTTTCTGGAGATTGGCGAGGAGGTCGTGAAGGTGGTTGACGCGTTTGCAGACATCGCTTTGCGCACTGGCGAGATTGTCCGCGATGGATTCCCACTCGGTTTGCGAACTTTGCAACGTGCTGAGCGAAGCGTTGCCCTCGAAGAGCTGGTTGTCTTCCTTGACCCGGACGTCGATCTGGTTTTTTAGGTCACCCAGCCGGCCATCGACATCGAGCAGCGTCTTGTCGGGATCGAGGCTGGCTTTGTCCGAGTCGAGCTGCGTGGTATCGCTCTGCGATTGCGTGATAATGTTGGCCACCGCGATGGCGGGCGTCGGGGCCGTGGCCGCGGGCGCGTTGGTCGAGGCGGCATTGGTGGTCTGCGCCGGTGCTGGCGACAGCAACAGGGCGAACGCGACGAGGAAGTGAAGCGAAAATTTGAGCATGACGTTAAGGCACCGGTGGGCAGCGTCACCCTACATGGGGCGGATGGCCTCCGCAACGTGGAATGGGCTCGCCCGGCGGCGTCGATGAAGTACGCTTCCGCTTCACCGAAAACTTTCCACCCG
>CAZZWT010000343.1:0-3000 GCA_964657775.1 uncultured Candidatus Methylacidiphilales bacterium
CATTATAATCATTATAATCATTATCTAATTTCCCCTTCCGCCATTCCGTTCATTCCGTCAAAATTCAGTTATGGCCGATCGCGAACACACCCTCTTTCTCCTTGATGGCATGGCGCTGGTTTACCGCGCCCACTTTGCCTTCGCGACCAACCCGATCCGCACCGCGGCGGGCCGCAACACCTCGGCGATTTACGGCTTCACCAACACGCTGCTCGAGCTGATGAACAATCAGAAGCCGACGCACCTCGCCGTCGTCTTCGACACCGCGGCTCCTACCGCGCGCCATGTCGAGTTCCCCGCCTACAAGGCGCAGCGCGACGAGATGCCGGAGGAACTCTCCTCGGCCATCCCCGACGTGAAGCGGCTCATTCGCGCGTTCAACTTGCCGGTGCTGGAACTCGACGGTTATGAGGCCGACGACATCATCGGCACGCTCGCGCGCGAGGCGCGCGCCGCCGGTTACGAGACGTTCATGGTCACACCCGACAAGGACTTCGGCCAGCTCGTTAACGAGTGCGTCCACATCTATCGCCCCGGCCGCATGGGCGACGGCGCGGAGGTGTTGCGCGTGCCGCAGGTGCTGGAGAAATGGGGTATCACCTCGTGCGACCAGGTGCGCGACATCCTCGGCTTTTCCGGCGACGCGTCGGACAACATCCCGGGCATCCCCGGCATCGGACCAAAGACGGCGCAGAAATTAATCACGCAATACGGCACGCTGGAAAACGCCCTCGATCATTTCGCGGAGCAGAAGGGCAAGCTGAAGGAATCGCTGGAGAAATTCCGCGACCAGGCGCTGCTCTCCAAACGGCTCGCGACCATTGACGTCCACGTGCCGATTCCGTTCGAGCCCGAAGTGCTTCGCATCGGCCCGCGGGACGAGCCGGCGCTGCGCGCGCTGCTGACGGAGTTTGAGTTCAACAATATTGGCCGCCGGATTTTTGGGGATGATTTCAAGGCAGGTAGGGGCGGCACTCCGCTGCCGCCCGTGACTCATTCCCCCGGAGGGTCGGCCTCCGGCCCGACCCTGACTTCCCCCGCACCCGCGTCCATACCGTTACCCGAACCAAATGGGGTCGGGCCGGAGGCCGACCCTCCGAAAAAGGTGGGCGAACCGCTGAATCCCCCCATCCCTCCCATCCCCGTCGCGCTGCGCACCATCGCCGACACCAACCCCGATTACCGCAAAGTCACCGACGTCGCCGAGATGCAGAAGCTCATCAAGCAGTGGGACAAATCCGCCGCGCCGGGCATCGCCGTTGCGTACGACTTCGACGCGCGTGGCGCGGTGCGGGGCGCGGGCTTCTGTTTTGAGGCGGGGCGCGCCTTCTATTTTCCCGTCGGTTATCACGTGCAGTTCCGCGCCGGGTTTGCGGGTGGGCGCATCATGATCGGCCACGACCTCAAGCCCGCGCTGCGCGTGCTCGGCGTCGCGCCGGAAAACTCCGACAAGGCCCGCAAGTGGCCCGTCATTTTCGACACCGCACTCGCCCATAGCGTCGTGTTCCCGGATTTGCGCCACTCGCTGGAATTCGCCTCGGAATCGCTGCTCAACTACACGCCCATCGTGGAGGAAAAGGTCACGGGTCAGGCCGATTTCCTCGCCGAGATGGAATCGTCCGACGCCACACAACTGGCCGCGCGCCGCGCGATGGAGCGGGCCGATCTCTCGCTGCAACTGCACGCCAAGCTCGCGCCCTTGCTCAAGGAATCAGGCCAGGAAAAAGTCTTCACCGAGATCGAATCGCCGCTGCTGCCCGTGCTCGCTGCGATGGAAAACGAAGGCATCCGCCTCGACCTCGTTGCGCTGGAGGAAGTCGGCAAGAAATTGCGCGCCGATCTCGCGCGGCTCGAGCAATCGATCTACGCACACGCTCTGACTACGTTTAACATCGGCTCGCCCAAGCAACTCGGCGAAATTCTCTTCGGCAAACTCGCGCTCGACCCCAAGGCGAAGAAAACGAAGACCGGCCAATACTCCACCGACGAGGCCACGCTCACCGCGCTCGCGCCGCGGCACCCGATTGTCGCGGAAGTGATGGAGCATCGCGTCGCGACCAAGCTGCTTGGCACCTACATCGACGCGCTGCCGAAATCGGTCGCTGCGGATGGCCGCATCCACACCACGTTTTACCAACTCGCGACGACGACGGGCCGGCTCAATTCGCAGGACCCGAATTTGCAGAATATCCCGATCCGCAACGCGACCGGCCGCGAAATCCGGCGCGCGTTTGTCCCGCGCGAGGGCGACTACACGCTGCTCTCCGCCGACTACTCGCAGATCGAGCTGCGCATCCTGGCCGCGCTGACGCAGGACCCGGGCCTGCTCGAGGGCCTGACCAGCGGCGAGGACATCCATCGCGCCACTGCGGCGAAGGTCTTCGGCCTGCCGCTTGCGGAAGTGACGAAAGAACAGCGCAACCAGGCGAAGATGGTGAATTACGGCATCAGTTACGGCATCAGCGCGTTTGGCTTGTCGCAGCGGCTCGGCATCCCGCGCGCCGAGGCGAAGGCTCTCATCGATGGTTATTTCGCGCTCTACCCCGGCATCAAGAAGTACATGAGCGACACGGTCCAGCAGGCCCGCGAGCGCGGCTATGTCGAGACGATCACCGGCCGGCGCCGCTACCTGCCCGATGTGCGCAGCGCCAACGCCGCCGTGCGCGCCTCCGCCGAACGCAACGCGATCAACATGCCGATCCAGGGCTCCAGCGCGGACCTGATCAAGATCGCCATGGTGCAAATTGCCAATGTCGCGCGCGAGGAAAACTGGCGCACGAAGCTCCTGCTGCAAGTCCACGACGAACTCGTCTTCGACCTCTACCTCCCCGAAAAAGCGCGCGTCCTCGAAGTCGTTCACGATTGCATGACCCACGCCATGCCGAGTCTCAAAGTCCCCATCGTCGTCGACACCGGCACCGGCGCGAATTGGTTAGAGGCTCATTAGCTTAAATTTGCTGCGTTTCCCATATTCGCTAAAAATATCTGAAATTTAGCAAA
>CAZZWT010000344.1:0-1699 GCA_964657775.1 uncultured Candidatus Methylacidiphilales bacterium
GCCGCTAGGGACAGCGGCGGCTACCTCCGAATCTTCAATCACCCTTGCTGTCGCCGGCGCTTTCGATCGGCCTGTGCTTGTAGAGCAGGTAGAGATTCCGCCCGTACAAGAAGGGCAGGAAACAATTCGCGAAGATGAGCGGCGCGCGATCCACATGCATCAGGTAGATCATGTTCATCACGCTGCCCCAGAAACTGAGATGCCAGAAGAGCGCGGGCACGACGACCTTCTTGGCTTTCTCGGAGTAAAGCCACTGAAGGATGAAGCGGCCGCTGAAGGTGAACCCGGCGATGAAGCCGAGCACGGTCCACCAACCGGAGTTGATGTAAAGCCACGGCACATGGTCGCCCAGGTACGGGCTGAGAAAACCTTCGGCGGTCGAATGCATCCGCCATAAGTATTCGCGCGCGCGCGATTTGAGAAGGCTTTCTTCATTAAAAGGGGGAAGGGGACTATTTCGCACGGAGGCCGGCAAAGAAAAGGCAAAGGACTGAAAAGATAGACAGGGGATTTTTCGACAGGAGGAACATGAACCAAGAATGAGAAAGGACTCTGAATCGAGGCCCTCCAGTCCCTCATGTTCCTCCCGTCTAAATTCAGCCCTTTTCCGCCCTTTGCCTTTTCTTTGCAGTCCTCCGTGCGAAACTTCCCCCTCGGCCTAGCCTCGCGGAAAAACTTCTGGTAAGAGTTTAGCGTGAATTCGACTACTCCTGTTTTGCGCGTCGGTCTGGCCGGTCTCGGCACGGTGGGCGCCAGTGTTTATCGTCGCCTTGCCTCGCAAAAGGAATTGCTCCGCCAACGCACGGGCACGGAGATTCGGGTCGTCCAAGTCGCCGTTCGCCGCGCGGGGCGGGCGAAGGAAATCGGCGTCCCGGATCAACTTGTGGTGGCCGACTGGCGCACGATGCTGGAGAACACCGACATCGACGTCATCGTCGAGCTCATGGGTGGCACGACCGAGGCGTTTGACCTGATCAAGCGCTCGCTGCAAGCGGGCAAGCATGTCATCACGGCCAATAAGGCGCTGCTGGCCGAGCGCGGCGCGGAGCTTTTCGCGGAGGCGATCAAGTGCCAGAAGCATCTGCTTTTTGAGGCGAGCGTGGCGGGCGGCATCCCCATCATCCGCGCGCTGCGCGAGGGGCTGGTGGCCAATCGCATTCTGTCGATTCACGGCATCATCAACGGCACGTGTAATTATATCCTCACGCGCATGAACGAGGGCGGGCTGGAGTTTAAAGACGCGCTGGCCGAGGCGAAAGCGCTCGGTTTCGCCGAGGCGGATGACAGCCTCGATGTCGATGGCCACGACACAGCGCACAAGGCCGCGGTGCTGGCCGCACTGGCGTACGGTTTCTGGGTGCCGCCGGACAAGCTCTACACCGAGGGCCTGCGCAAGGTGGAGAAGCAGGATATTATTTATGCGAAGCGGCTCGGGTACGGGTTGAAGCTGCTGGCGATTATCAAGACCGATCACGAGGGTGCGGTGGAAGTGCGCGTGCACCCGACGCTCATCCCGCAATCGCATGTGCTGGCGTCGGTCAGCGGCGTGTTCAACGCGGTGGTGGTGCGCGGCGATGTGGTGGGCGATACGCTTTATTATGGACGAGGCGCGGGTGGCGATCCCACCGCCAGCTCGGTCGTCGCGGATCTCGCGCAGATCGCGGCGCACTTTCCGCAGGAGCAAAAGGCGCGCAACGTG
>CAZZWT010000344.1:1709-2997 GCA_964657775.1 uncultured Candidatus Methylacidiphilales bacterium
AACGTGGGGCACGAAGCACTGCACTCGCGGCTCAAGTCGATCGAGGAAATCGTCTCGCGCTATTACCTGCGGTTGAGCGTGGTGGATCGACCCGGCGTGCTGGCCGATGTCGCGCGGGTGCTCGCCTCGCGCCAGATCGGCATCTCGTCCGTCATCCAGCCCGAGGCGCAGGCCGGTGAGGTGACGCCGCTCGTCCTCATGCTGCATGATGCGCCCGAATCGCAACTGCTCGCCGCCGTGGCCGAGATCGCGAAGATCGGCGCGGTGAAGGCGCCCCCCGTGCATCTGCGTGTGGAGGATTTTGAGGCGGATTAAGCTAATTGCCGAAAGATGCCGTCAGTGGTAATCTTTCTTTATGACAGCCTTGCTGGAAAAAGCTCTCGATCAGGTAAGTGCGCTTTCTCCGGAAGAACAGGATGCCCTCGCTTCGCTTATTATTGAGGAGATCAAATCCGAAAAGCGCTGGGACGAATTGTTTGCCGGCTCCCAAGAAGGGTTAGCCCGGTTGGCGGAACAGGCGATCGCTGAGTATAAGGTTGGAAAAACGACGCCGCTCGATATCGAACGTGATCTCTGAGATCACAGCTTCTTTCCGACAGGCCTACGGAAAGTTGCCGATGGATGTCCGTTTGCGGGCCAAGAAAGCTTACCGGCAATGGATGGCGGATCCGCTTTATCCAAGTCTCCACTATAAGAAGATTCACGAGACGCTTCCGGTTTGGTCAGTGCGGATTGACCGAAATTATCGGGCAGTCGGAATCGTGCAGGACAAGAAGATGCTCTGGTACTTCATCGGGACTCATGCCGAGTACGATCGCTTGATCAAATCTCTTTAGACGCGCCGGCGGCTTCCCTCGATAAACGCTAACCTCGCCCGCCTTTCGAGCCGATAGTTGCCTTAATGTCGCGCTCCCTCTCGACAAGTGACCGCTGTCTGGCTAGCCTTCCTTCTCCCTGAATCTTTACCTAAAACCCACATGATGCCCCGCAATACTCTCTCCGCTTGGCCTGGCGTGCTGGAGCATTATCGTAGTTATATGACCTGGCTGCCGGAGGGCATGCCGATCGTCACGTTGCAGGAGGGTGCCACGCCGCTTATTCCCGCGCCGCGCCTGGCGGCGGAGGCGGGCGGTGGCTTCGAGCTTTATCTCAAGTACGAGGGCCTCAACCCCACCTGCTCGTTCAAGGACCGCGGCATGACGGCGGCCATGACGCAGGCCGTGGCGAACAAGTGCAAGCTCGTCATTTGCGCGAGCACGGGCAATACCTCCGCTGCCGCCGCTGCCTA
>CAZZWT010000345.1:0-2951 GCA_964657775.1 uncultured Candidatus Methylacidiphilales bacterium
CTCGCCGCGCTGGCACCCGTGCTTGGCCTCATCGATGGATTCTTCTGGCGCTACTCACTCGTTGGTGATCATTTTCAATATCTCGCCAGCATGGGACCAATGGCGCTCGCGGGCGCGGGACTTTACCGGCTTGCGCAAATCTTCTTATCGCAACGACGCGAACTTCAGCTCGGTTTCGCCGCCGCCCTGATCGTGTTTCTCGCCGCGCTAAGCTGGCGGCGCACCGCTGTTTATCACGACATCACCACGCTCTGGTCGGATACTCTGGCGCAAAATCCCCAATGCTGGATGGCCTATAATAATCTCGGCCTCTCCTCCTATGCCGAAGGCAAACTCGACGAAGCAATGGCGCAATACCGAAATGCACTGGCGCTAAACCCCCGGCTTGCGGAGCCACATAATAATCTGGGCAATGCACTTGTCCAAAAGGGCGAGTTCGGCGAGGCCCTCACCGAATACGAGACGGCGCTTGAGATTGACCCTTACTACGCCCGCGCCAGCAATAACCTGGGCAATGCGCTGCTCCAAGGTGGTCGCGTCGATGACGCGATTACTTACTATAAGCGCGCGCTTGCGATCGATCCGCGCTACGTCGATGCCTACGACAACCTCGGCAACGCGCTGGCGCAAAAGGGCGCGTTCGCTGAAGCCATCACCGCTTACGACGAGGCGCTGCAAATCGCCCCGGCGGATGCCCGCTCGCACGATGGCCTCGGCAATGCGCTAAACCAAAGCGGCAAGGTGGACGAGGCGATCGGCGAATACGAAACGGCCTTGCGAATCGATCCCGCCAACCTCGCCGCGCATAATGATCTGGGCGTGACCCTGCTGCAAAAAGACCGTGTGGATGAAGCCTTGGCGCAATTTGAAGCCGCAGTTCAGTTGAATCCCACCTCCGCGGACAGCCACTACAATCTCGGTTACGCGCTCCTGCAAAAAGGACGAATCGACGACGCCATCGCGCAATACGAAATCGTTGTGCGGCTCGACCCCGGCAACGCCTCCGCGCGCAAAAATCTCGCCCAGGCCATGGCGCTGGTTCACCGTGCCGGCCCT
Source organism: uncultured Candidatus Methylacidiphilales bacterium (assembly GCA_964657775.1). Taxonomy (GTDB): domain Bacteria; phylum Verrucomicrobiota; class Verrucomicrobiia; order Methylacidiphilales; family UBA1321; genus JABDGH01. Next base: position 1,057 of record CAZZWT010000345.1, read on the forward strand.
CCCTAAGCGATCTCGAAGCGCCATCGAATGGCAAGAAATTTTGTTTCAAATGGACGGGCGAATCCATTTGTCACACGGGCGGCGCGTGGTAATCAATCGGGGCTTCCCCATGAACGAAGCACACGTCAAAAAGATCGCGACGGAACTTAACATCCAGCCGCGCCAGGTCGTATCCACCGCCAAGTTGTTCGCCGAAGGAGCCACCGTTCCCTTCATCTCGCGCTACCGCAAGGAAGCCACCGGCTCGCTCGATGAGGTCCAGATTACCACCATCCGCGAGCGACTCCTCGGCCTGGCCGAGTTGGACCAGCGCCGCGAATCAATTTTGAAATCGCTGGAGGAACGCAAACTCCTCACCGATCAGCTCAAAACCGCCGTCACCGAGGCCGATTCCGTCACGAAGCTCGAAGACATCTACCTTCCTTACCGCCCGAAGCGTCGTACACGCGCGACGATTGCGATGGAGCAGGGTCTTGAGCCGCTCGCCGATATTTTGTTGAAGCAGGAGGCGACCATCGATCTGCAGGCGGAGGCGAAGGCTTTCGTGAGCACGGAAAAGGGTGTGGAGACTACCGAGGCCGCGCTCGCCGGCGCACGGGACATCATCGCCGAGCGCGTGAACGACGACGCGCGCGCCCGCGCCAAGCTGCGCGAACTCTTCCAAAGTGAAGGCGTGGTGAAATCGAAAGTCGCCCTCGATAAAGAGGCCGACGGCGCGAAGTACAAAGACTACTTCGACTGGAACGAGCCAATGGCGACGATCCCGAGCCACCGCCTTCTGGCCATTCGCCGCGGGCAGACGGAGGGCTTTCTGATGATGCGCATCACTGTACCGGAAGACGAAGCGATCTCACGCATCGAGCCGCTTTTCGTCACGGGCAAAGGCCCGGCGGCGGAGCAGGTGAGCCTCGCCGTGGCGGATAGTTACAAGCGGCTGCTCGGCTCGGCCATTGAGGTCGAGATGCGCCTTGAATCGAAAAAGGCGGCTGACACGGAGGCGATTCGCGTCTTCGCGGAGAACCTGCGCGAGTTGCTGCTCGCCTCGCCCCTCGGGCGTAAGAACGTGCTCGCCATCGACCCCGGCTTCCGCACCGGTTGCAAAATTGTCTGTCTCGATCGCCAGGGCAAGCTGCTCCATCACGATGTGGTTTATCCCACGGCATCGTCCATCGGCGAAATGCGTGAGGCGGCCGAGGCGCTGCGCAGCATGATCAAGAAGTACGAGATCGAGGCCATCGCCATCGGCAACGGCACGGCCAGCCGCGAGACCGAGACGTTCGTTAAAAAGATGAACCTGCCCGCGTCGATTGCCGTCGTCATGGTGAATGAAAGCGGTGCGTCGATTTACTCCGCCTCGCCGGTCGCGCGCGAGGAATTCCCGAATCACGACGTCACCGTGCGCGGCGCCGTCTCGATTGGTCGGCGATTGATGGATCCGCTGGCCGAACTCGTGAAGCTCGACCCGAAATCGATCGGCGTGGGGCAGTACCAGCACGATGTCGATCAAACCGCGCTGAAGCGCAGCCTGGATGACGTCGTGGTGAGTTGCGTGAACGGCGTCGGCGTGGAGCTCAACACCGCGAGCAAGGAATTGCTCGGCTACGTCTCCGGCCTCGGGCCCGCGCTGGCGGGAAGCATCGTCGCTCACCGGAATGAGAACGGGCCCTTCAAGTCGCGCGCGGACTTGAAGAAGGTGCCGCGCCTCGGGACGAAGGGCTTCGAGCAGGCCGCTGGATTCTTGCGCATTCGCGATGGCGAGCAGCCGCTCGATGGCAGCGCGGTCCATCCGGAGAGCTACCCGATCGTTGATACCATGGCGAAGGACTTGAATTGCACGGTGAAGGATTTGATGCGCGACGCCACCCTGCGCCAGAAGATCCAGCTCTCGAAATATG
>CAZZWT010000346.1:0-2897 GCA_964657775.1 uncultured Candidatus Methylacidiphilales bacterium
GCCAAGGAGAAGTGGCCGGGGAAAGGGTAGGGCTAGATTGGGTGGCCCGGGCTACTTGTTGCCCGGGTCGACACGCAGCAGCGGGACGACAGGAAGCGATGCCTTTTCTCACGCGCGTCTAATCGCTTCCTGTCGCTACGCCGAGCCTCCGCGACCCGGGCAACAAGTAGCCCGGGCCACCCAACCGCCTTGCCGACGCGTGGATACGATATTTGAGCGCTCTCATCATTCTTAGCGCAAAAACGCCTCGTGCAAACCACCATCCACCGTGATGACCTGTCCCGTCGTCTTGCTCAGGCGATTCGAGAGCAGCAGGAAGATCGCCTCGGATTGGTCGCCGGGGGTGATCGGGTTCTTGGTCAACGTGCGATCGGCGTAGAATTGGGCCAGCTTCGTCGTCAGGCTCTCGGAGGATTCGTCGTCGCTATACGGAATGTTGTACTTCGCCAGCGAGGAGATGACGCGATCGCGCGGGAACATCGCGCTGCCCTGCACCACTGTGGCCGGCGCGACGCCATTCACGCGCACCAGCGGGGAGAGCTCCACCGCGAGTTCGCGCACCAGGTGATTCGCCGCCGCCTTGCTCGTATCGTAGGCCACGCTGCCCTTCTTCGCCACCACTGCGTTCGCGCTGGTCGTGAGAACGAGCGAGCCGCGCAGGTTCTGCTCTTTCCAGATCGGCCGCATTTCATCGGCGACGAAATAAAGCCCGGTCACATTGATCGCATAAGTCAGCGCCCACTTGTCGTCGGCGATATTGCCCTGCGTATCCGGAGGGACAAAGATGCCCGCGGTCACCGCAATCGAGTCAAGTCCACCATAAGCGAGCACGGCCTGCTTCAGCGCGTTGCGCACGCTCTCGCGCTGCGTGATGTTCGCCGCCACCGCCACGGCCGGTCCGCAACCGGAAATGCCGCAACCGGCCACGCCGATGCCGAGCCCGTGCACGTCGGTGATTTCCTTCGCCGTCGCCTCGGCCGGTCCCTGGTTCACGTCGATCGAGACGACATGCGCGCCTTCCTTCACCAGCCGCAGCGCGACTTCGCGACCGATGCCGCTGCCCGCGCCGACCACCGCGATGACCTGCCGCGCGAGTTCCTTTTCCGCCGGCATGCGCTTCAGCTTCGCTTCTTCCAGCAGCCAATATTCGATGTCGAACGCTTCCTGCAACGGCAGCGCGATGTAGGAATCAGCCGCCTCCGCGCCGCGCATGACCTGGATCGCGCAGCCATAAAACTCCGCCGTCACGCGCGATTCGCTCTTGTCCTTGCCCCACGCGATGAGGCCGATGCCGGGGATGAGCACCACGGTCGGTGACGTATCGCGCACGGCGGGCGAGTTCGGGTGTTTACACTTCTCGTAATAGGAAAGGTAATCCTTCCGGTACTGCGCGATGCCGTCCTCGAGCTTCTTCTTCAACATGGTCAGGTCGCCCGTGGCGGGATTCCAATCGACGTAAAGGGGTTTGATCTTGGTGCGCAGAAAATGGTCCGGGCACGAGGTGCCGAGCTCGGCCAGGCGCGGTGCATCGTTGCTGTTGACGAAAGCGAGCGTCGCCTCGTCGTCCTGCCATGTGCCGATGAAACGCTTCTGCGTGCTGACCTTACCCCGCAGCCACGGGAGGATTTGCACCAGCGTATCGCGGCGCGCATCGCCGGACAATGACTGGTATTTCGCGCCGCCGAACGCATTTGCGCCCTTGTCGTTTTCCGCGAGATAGCGCGCGGCTTTTTCGATCAGCGTGAGCGTGAGCTCATAACATTCCTTATCGTCATTCGCCCAATTGATGAGGCCATGCTGGCCCATGATCGCGCCCTTCGCGTTCGGGTGATCCTTGCAGAGCTGCTGCAGTTGCAGGCCGAGGTCGAAGCCGGGGCGCTGCCACGGCGTCCAGATGACTTCGTCGCCGTAAATTTTCTTCGTCAGCTCGGCGGAATTTTTCGAGGCCGCGATGGCGATGGCCGCGTTTGGGTGCGTGTGGTCGACATGCTTGAAGGGCACGAAGCTGTGGAGCGGCGTATCGATGGACGGCGGGCGCGGATTGAGATTGAACGTGGTGTGCAGGTAGGCATCAACCATGGCGTCTTCGATTGCGGTCTTCGGTCCCTTCTCCTTCGTCGCGCCATAGACGTCCTGCAGGCCGATCAACTTGTCCTGATAGAGCGACGAAAAATTCTCGCGCTTGGAGGTGCGCAGGTCGCCGCCCGAGCCCTTGACCCAGAGCACTTCCACCTGCTTGCCGGTGAGCGGATCTTTTTCCAACAGCTTGGCGGACGTGTTGCCGCCGCCCGTGTTGGTGATGCGCTGGTCACTGCCGAGCAGATTCGAGCGATAGACGAGGCGCGCGACCGGATCGAGCGTGGCGGCGTAGGTGTCGTCCCAAAGGTAGTTGACGTAGGAGTAGTTGCTCATGGTGGTGGTTCTATAATTTTTGGAAACGCGCCCGGACTTCGGCGCTGAAGCCGGTGCCGGGCAGGAAAACCTGGGTGGGGAACGATTTCTCAACGATCTGGCGCAGGTGCGCGGGCGACTCGATTTGGCCGAGCGCGAGCGCCTGGATGAGGATGTTGCCGATGGCCGTGGCCTCGACCGGGCCGGTGATCACGGTGAGGCTGGTTGCGTCGGCGGCGAGTTGGTTGAGCAGCGCGCTGCGGCTGCCGCCGCCCACGATGTGCAGGCGCTCGAACTTGCGGCCGACGAGGCTTTCTAATTCCGTTAGGGTCTGCGCGTAGGTGAGCGCGAGGCTTTCCAAAATGGTGCGGACGAACTGTCCCGGCGTGGCGGGCTCGGGCTGGCCGGTTTCCTCGCAGAAGGCGGTGATTTTTCCGGGCATGTCGCCGGGCGCGAGGAAGCGGGCGTCGTCCAGGGAGATGTGCGCGGCAGCGGGGCCGTTCTCG
>CAZZWT010000347.1:0-2883 GCA_964657775.1 uncultured Candidatus Methylacidiphilales bacterium
GGCTACGGCTCTGTAAAGCCTCCGGCTTATTCAAACGGACTTTCGCAGAGGTCTCAGCTTGATCCGGCGCCGCGGAATTATTTCGCCAGTCCACTCGGCGCGGCGGCCGCGCCCGACTCCACCTGCGCAAAACCCCAATTGAATAAGATCTGCGCGTCGCGCCATTTGTCGGGGCTGTCGAGGAGCGTCAGCAGCAGCGTGTGGCCGTTCTGCGTCACGGCGCAGGCGTAGGTGTGGCGCGAGGCCACGGTCCAGCCGGTTTTCGCCGGGCCCATACCGGGGTACATACCGAGCAGACGGTTATGGTTCCGCAGCGTGTGGATGCCCGACGCGGTCTGGATCTGTTCTTCCTTCGTGCTCATGATCCTCGCCAAGTCAGGATATTGCAGCACATGCTGGAAGATCACCATCAAATCCGAGCAACTCGTGTAGTGCGTGCCGGAGGGTGCGGGCAATCCGTTCGGATTATGAAAGTGCGTATTGAAAAGCCCGAGCGACAAGGCGCGCTGGTTCATCATGCCTACGAAGGCGTCGGCGCTGCCAGCGACGGATCGGCCCAGCACCCGCGCGGAGTCATTAGCCGACTCGATCAGCAGCGCGTGGAAGAGCGTCCGCACCGGAATGGTCTCGCCCGGGACGACTGGAATGTTGCTCGGCTCCGCGCGATCGTCCTCCACCACGGTGCAACTGCCCTTCAGGCCGCCCAGCTTCTCGTAAACGACCAGCGCGGTCATCAGCTTCGTCGTGCTGGCGGGCAGCAACCGCTCGTCGGCATTGCGTTCGAAGAGGATCTGGCCGGTCTGCGCATCCTTCAACTGCACCGCGCGGGCGAGGATCGCATCGGGCGGCGTCAGCTTCGGGTGGGGACCGAAATCCTTGAAGGAGAACGCCGATACCGGCCCCGTCCAGCACAACAGCCCCAGCCACAAGACCAGGAGAAGTGAGAGGAAAATCGGGTGAGGTTTAAGGGCGGGGCGCGGAGCGTAGTTGAGCATTTTTCGCTTGCGCCTGGGCGGCGTCTATCCGGTTGGCAAGGTCGCCGTTGTGAGGGTCCTTTTGCAGGGCATGGGCATACGCGGAAATCGCCTCGCGCCTTTGGCCGAGCTTCAAAAATGCGTCTCCCACGTGTTGTAATACCACGGGGTCATTGTTGGTCAAAGAGGCGGCCCGTTGCAAGTACGGTAATGCATCTTTTGCCTGATCTTTTTGATAATATACCCAACCTAACGTATCCAGGATCGGCCCATTGTCCGGCTCCAGCAAGGTGGCGCGGCGGCTCAGCTCCAGCGCTTCGTCGAGATGTTGGTTCTCATCGGCCCAGAAATAAGCGAGCTCGTTCATCAGCTCCGCGTTGTCGGGAAATTTGGCGATGGCCTCGCGCAGCATCGCCTCAAGCTCCGTTTTTTTTCCAGCGAGGTTGAGCGTCAGTGCGTATTCCATGTAGTAGCCGGGGTCGAGCGCTCCCGCCTCGGCGCCGGTGGCGAGCGTGCGCATCTCGGCCAGGCTGGCCATCGCGGCGGGATAATTTTTTTCGTACCGGTGCTGGATCGCCTGGTAAAAGCGGACGTTGGCCGACTGGGGAAAATGGCTCTGCGCGGAGGCAAGCGTGGCGCCGGCTTCCTTCAGCTCCTTGTGGTCGATTTGGAACGCGGCGAGTTTGAGGTAGGCCTCCACCGGGCACGCCACGGAATCAAACACCTGCTGGAAACAGGTCTGCGCTTTTTCCGGGTGATGCACACCCTCGTAAGCGATGCCGAGGTCGATGAGGATGCCGGGATTTTGCGGCGATTCGGCCAGCGCGGCCTCGAAGAGACCGATGGCCTCGTTGTAGCGCCCGTGATCGATGTAGAGGCCGCCGAGAATATCGCGCAGCGCGGGCTGGGCCGGGTTGAGCGCGTAGGCTTTGCGGTAATCCTTGATCGCCTCGTCCGTCTCGTTCAGGTCCTTCTCCAGCCCAGCGCAGCGCACGATGAGATCGGGGTTGGTGGGTTCGAGCGCGGCGGCGCGCTGCAGAGTGCTGAGCGCCTCGATCTTGCGGCCCAGGTCGCGGTAGTTATCAGCCAGGAGCGTGAGCGTTTCCACATCGGGCGGGGGGACGGCGGCGGCCTCCTGCAAGAGCGGCAGACGAGTACGGAGAATGACCTCGCTACCCGGCGGGTAGCGCTGCCCCTGCGCGATCTCCAGGTAAAGCCGGGCGAAGGTGAGCCACGTGGCGGAGGCGGTATCGCCCGCTTTTTTAAGGATATCGGTGATATGCAGGACGCCGCCGGCGAGGTCGTTCTGGTCGCTGGCCACTTCCAGCAGGACGCGCATGGCCGCGGGCTGGCTCGTGTCGCGGGTTAGGACATGCGTGCAGATGCGCACGGCCTCGTCGTTCTGCCCGCGCAGGCGCAGGGTGTAGCCGAGGGCGACCTCGATGGGCAGCGAATCGGGATGCGCGGCGGCGGCGGTGCGGAGTTCCGCGAGCGCTTGATCCGTCTGGCCCGATTGCAGGAAGAGATTGGCGAGCTTGATCTGCGCCTCGGTGAAGCTGGGGTCGAGCGCCACGATCTGGCGAAAGAGGCTGAGCGCGGTTTGCTGGTCGCCCGAGTTGTCCTGCGGCAGGAGCATCGCCTCGGCATAGAGGGCGTCGGCCTTGCTGCGCGATTCGGCGAAAGGCTTGAGTTTGCCGTCACCGAGTTTGTCCTGCGCGTCCGTGAGATGCGCCACGGCCGGCGGCAGCGGGAGGATGGGCGCGGGGATGGTGTCCGCGCCGAGGCACGGCATCGCGCACGCAAAAAAGCACATGACGACGAGCAAGGCGCGATTTCGAGGGTCGTCCGGACAACTCGTTGTCCGGATGCCGAAGCGAAGCGGAGGCACAGGAGGTCGCCGGTGATCTCC
>CAZZWT010000348.1:0-2880 GCA_964657775.1 uncultured Candidatus Methylacidiphilales bacterium
GCCAAGGAGAAGTGGCCGGGGAAAGGGTAGGGCTAGATTGGGTGGCCCGGGCTACCCATCGGATTCGCGTTTCTTTCTCCGCGACCAACGTCAGATTTAAGCTATCGTAAGAGCAACTTCCGCCCCGAGCGCGGGTTATATCAAAACCATGCGCGTCATTCTGCTGGCCCTCCTCGCGGCCCTAACCGGCGCCACCTCCTGCCAAGCGGCGGGCGAGGCGGACTGGTTCGTCCCTTTGGGCAGGCCACCCGATGCGCCGCCAAAACGCATTTCTGGCGGCGAGGCCTTCCCGCCGCTGCCTTTGCCCGCGACGCCGCTGCGCCGCACGGAGCGCAAGCGTCCGCCCACGCCGCCTTCGCTTTTCGGCAAGGTTGTCTGGGGCGAGCAAGGTTCATTCACTTACGATGGCGGCAAGACCCAGCAAATCTCCGATTGGAATCTGTGCCCGGCCGATCTCCAGCATCTCTTCAATAAGGTGCACGACCAACTCGGACTTCAGTACGGCTTCGATGACGTCTCGCTGCCCGCCTTCAGCGGCGATCCCGACAAGATGGCCGTCCTCTTCTTCAGCGGCACGCGCACGCTCAAGCTCGACGACGCCAGCCTGGCCAAGCTCCGCGCCTACGTGCTGCGCGGCGGCATGGTCGTCTTCGATTCCGTTGCGGGCTCGCCCTATTTTTACGATTCCGCGCGCGCGCTGATGGTGAAGGCCTTCCCCGAACTGGCGTGGCGCACCGTGCCCGGCGATCACCCGCTTTCTCACATGGTCAGCGACGTGAACAACGTGAAGTACTCCGACAATGTGAAGTCCGACAAACCGGACTTGGAGGCGCTCTACGTCGGCTCGCGCATCGGCGTGCTCATGTCCAAGTACGGGCTTGGTTGCGGTTGGGACGATCATCCCGTCCCACTGATCAAAGACGCCGCCTTTTACGATCCCGGCTCCGCCAGTAACATCGGCATGAACCTCGTCGCCTACGTGATCGGCTACAATCGCGTCGGTATGGAGGAATCACGTCCGGAGCTTTTCGCCGCTGCCGATGAGAAGACGCCCACGGATGAATTCGTCTTCGCGCAGATCTCGCACGAGGGCGCGTTCAACGTCCACCCGAACAGCGCAACGGCGCTGCTCTCCAAACTGCGCGTCGCCACCTCGCTGCGTGTGAACCTGAAGCGCGAGGTTGTCGATCCCGGCAAGGACGATCTCTCCAATCTCTCGTTCCTTTACCTGACCGGCCTCGATGATTTCCACTTGAGCGACAACGCTGTCTCCGCCCTGCGCGGCTTCCTCCAGCGGAACGGCACGCTCTTCATCAACAACGGGCTCGGCCTCTCCACCTTCGACGCGGCTGTGCGGCGCGAAATGGCGCGCGTCCTCCCCGGCACAAAACTGGAGCCGATCCCGCTCACGCACTCCATCTTTAGCGACGTCGTCGCCGTGCAGAACGCCGACTACACGCCCGCCGTGGCCATGCGTTATCCGCAGCTCACCACGCCGAAGCTGGAAGGCATCACGCTCGGCGGCGACGTGCGCGTCATCTACAGCCCGATCGACCTCGAAGCCGGCTGGGAACCGACCGAATACCCCATGGCCATCGCCTACCGGCAGGACACCGCGATCCCGCTCGGCATGAATATTTTGATGTACGCCGCCACGCATTGACGGAAGCATTGCTGGCGGATTCTTTTATGTCTGAACTTCTGATTATCCGTGCCCCGCAACAACCGGAATCGGCCGTCACGCTCAATGGCGAGCCGCTGGTCATCGGATCGAATCCTTCCAGCCACATTGTGGTCAACGATCCGACGATCCTGGCTCATCACGCTTACTTGGTGAAGGAGCAGGGGCACTGGCGCATTGCCGCCTATGATGCCGGGGCCCCCATCCAACATGACGAGCAGCCGACGACCGACCTGCGGCTGGAAAACGGCACGCATTTCACCATCGGTGAGACCCTATTTGAATTTTCCAGCGAGAAGCCGTCCATCGGCCACACGACACGCGAGACCGGATCGCTGGGCATGACCGAAAGCGTCGCGCCGGAGCGCCGCACCGCTGTCACCACGCCGCCGCCTCCCGGCCGCATTACGCCAACGACTGCCGCACCGGTGACGGCGTCCGCCAGTTCCATCCTCGATAATCCCGAGGCCTCCGTCGCGCAATTACACCAGGCGATGCAGCGCATTCGCGCCGAGATGGCGCGGGTTGTCATCGGCCAGTCGGAAGTGGTGAACCAGATTCTCGTCGCGCTGTTTGGCCGCGGACACTGCCTGCTCGTCGGCACGCCCGGCCTGGCGAAAACGCTGATGGCGCGCACGCTGGCCGATTCCCTGGAACTCGAATGCAAGCGTGTCCAGTTCACGCCCGATCTCATGCCTGCCGACATCACCGGCACGCAAGTCCTGGAGCTGGACCCGGTCACTTCCGCGCGCAATTTCCGCTTCAAGCAGGGGCCGATTTTCACCAACCTGTTGCTCGCGGATGAAATCAATCGCACGCCGCCGAAGACCCAGGCCGCGTTGCTCGAGGCGATGCAGGAACGGCGCGTCACCATCTCCGGCCAGACCTACGATTTGCCCGCGCCCTTCTTCGTCATCGCCACGCAAAACCCGATCGAGCAGGAAGGGACCTACCCGCTGCCCGAGGCGCAACTCGACCGCTTCATGTTCAGCGTGCGCGTCGGCTACCCAAGTGCCGAGGAGGAAGAGCGCATTATCATGGAGACGACGCAGGACGCCGCGCAGGCTGTGGCGCGCGTGCTCGCTGCCGAGGCGCTGATCGATTTTCAACATCTCGTGCGCAAGACGCCGGTGAGCCAGCACGTGGGCGCTTACGCCACGCGGCTGGTGCGCGCCACGCGGCCGGAAGCGCCGGACGCG
>CAZZWT010000349.1:0-2863 GCA_964657775.1 uncultured Candidatus Methylacidiphilales bacterium
GGTCCGCGATCCCAAAACGCTGGCCCGAATCCGCGAAGAGCTCAGCGAGATGCGCACGCCCGGAGGTCTGGCCTACAAATAAATTGCCGGGGAGGCATTAAAGTTGTCTTGCGAAAATACCCGGGCTACAGCTTCACCATGACCACACCAAAGACACTCGTGAAAGAGCAACTCGCCGCCTTCGGCACGAACCTGAAGGAACATCGCCTGCGCAAGGGATGGACCCTCGACGATCTCGCCAAGCGGAGTCACCTCTCCAAACCGTTTCTCTCGCGGCTGGAGTCGGGCGATCGCCAGGCTTCGATCGCCGCGGTGCTGACGCTCTCCGAGGTCTTTGGTTTGTCGCTGGCGGAGATGTTCGAGACGCAAGTCGCGCTCGACCCGTGTCTGATCGTTCGCAAGTCCGATGCCGCGCCGCGCGAGGCCCTGGGGCTCAGCTACACGCCGCTGTCCCAAGCCGGCCATCTGTTCAACCTCCGGCCGATCCGCGTCACCGTCTCCGCCGATCGCCGGGGCAACGAACACTTCCGCCACGACGGCGAGGAGTGGATCTATGTGCTCTCCGGGCAGATCAGCCTGTCGCTCGCGGGCCAGATGTACGACCTCGATACCGGCGATGCGATCCACTTCGATTCCCGCCTGCCGCATCGGGTAATTCCGCGCAGCAAAAAGGCGCCGGAAATCTTGCTGGTCGCCTCGCCGTTGTCGTTGGAACGCCGTTCCGCCGCGCCAACCTTCACCCTCAATAATTCCAAACGGGCGATTCCGCTCCTCGACATTGGCGACAATGCGCGCGAGCTCACTTCGCCTTCCTAATCACCTCGAGCCGCAAGGCTTCACCCCCCAACCGAAAAAATAAAACCATGACCACTCTGCCTCCTCAAACGTATCACTCGGCCGATTTCGACAAGACACCACCCGAGCCCCATGTCTACCTACCGGACAAGCTCATCCACGAGGGCGTCGAGGCCGGGGGCAAGCAGGGCGATTATTCCAAGGAGCGGAAGCACCCAGTCTTCTTTGTCGACCTGCCGTCCAAGACGATCAGCCTCACCATTGGCTGGCTCGACCCGGAGCAATCCTCCAACATGCACCGGCATACCTACGAGACGATTCTCTATGTGCTGGAGGGTGAGGGCTACTCGCAGGTGCAGGACGAAAAAATTCCATGGAAGGCCGGCGACGCCGTCTACATTCCAGTCTGGGCTTGGCACAAACATACCAACACCGGCACGAGTCTCTGCCGCTATCTCGCCTGTGAAAACGCGCCTCTGCTGCAGAATATCGGCGGCATCGCGTTGCGCCAGGAAATTGGCAAACACTTCACCGTCAAAACCACTTAATCGCACACTTCTATGAGCCGCAATATTCCCCTCAAAGGCATCATCGCCTATCCCATCACGCCGTTCACCGCCGACGGATCGGTCGATCTTCCTAAATATAAAGAGTTGCTGGAGCGCATCGTGAGCGCCGGCGTTCATGCCGTGGCGCCGCTCGGCAGCGCAGGCGTGTTGCCCTACCTGTCCGACCTCGAGCGCGAATCGATTGTCGCCGCGACGATGGAGCAAGTGAACGGTCGCGTGCCGGTGATGATCGGCGTTTCCGGGCTGACCACGGAGCGCGTCATTCACCACGCGCGTTTCGCCGAAAAGCAAGGCGCCGCGGCGGTGATGATCATTCCCATGAGCTACTGGAAATTGACCGAGGACGAAATCTTCACCCACTTCAACACCGTAGGCAGTGCGATTTCGTTGCCGATCATGGCCTACAATAATCCGGCCACGGGCGGGCTCGACATGGCGCCCTCGTTCCTCGCAAAGCTGCTCAAGATTCCGAACGTAACCATGGTCAAGGAAAGCACCGGCGATATCGCCCGCATGCACCAGTTGGTCCAAGTGGCGGGTGATGAGGTCGCGTTCTACAACGGCTCCAATCCGCTCGCGCTCGACGCCTTCATCGCGGGCGCGACGGGCTGGTGTACGGCGGCGCCGAATCTCATCCCGCAGTTGAACCTCGATCTCTATGCCGCAATTTCGAAGGGTGATCTCGCGGGTGCGTTGAAGGTCTTCCGCAAGCAACTGCCGCTCCTGCAATTCATCGTCGCGGGCGGGCTGCCGCGCACCGTTGCCGCGGGATTGGAAATCCTGGGGATCGATGGCGGTTACCTGCGCGCTCCGCTCGCGAAATTGCCGGAGAGCGAGAAGGAGAAATTGAAAACGATCCTGAGCAAGATGTCGTAGCGGTTCGCAAGGTGCCGCCGCATGACATGCGGCGCACCATCGAGCTTACCGTCTACTTGCCGGCGCGGTTTAGCGCCTCGGTAAACCAATCGACCGGCTTCGCCGCCTGGGGCCGAGCCGGTTGGTTCGAGCGCGCGCCGCCGGGTGATGTCCTGCCGCCGGTGACCGCGCCGAGTTGAGGCGCCGCTTTCATTGATAGTGCGATGCGTTTGCGCGGGAGATCGATCTCCATCACTGTGACGTTAACCCGTTGCGCGACCTTCACAACGTCGGACGCTTCCTTCACGAACTGGTCGGAGAGCTGGCTGACATGGACCAGGCCATCCTGGTGCACGCCGATGTCCACGAAGGCGCCGAAGGCGGTCACGTTGGTAACGATGCCCGGCAGCTTCATGCCCGGCTTCAGGTCTTCCATTTTTTCCACGCCGGCTTGGAACGAGAAGACTTCGAACTGCTGGCGCGGATCGCGGCCCGGCTTGGCCAGCTCGATCATGATGTCGTTAAGCGTCGGCAACCCGATCGACTCGGTCACATATTTCGAGAGCTGGATCTTCTGGCGCAGCGAGGCTTCGCGCATCAAATCCTTCACCGTGCAATTCAAGTCCTTCGCCATGGTATCAACG
>CAZZWT010000350.1:0-2811 GCA_964657775.1 uncultured Candidatus Methylacidiphilales bacterium
CACGGAAGCTGAAGCTTTTCCCGAAGCGCCTCAATTAGCATCTTCGTCCGCACGGAGCGGCCCTGCTGGTTGAGGTGCAGCCGCGTATCGAAGAAGTAGATCCGCGGATAAAAAAGTTGATCTCGACTCTCTAAAAACTCGCTGCCGAGGGCGTGAACATCCGCCTCGAGGAGCTGCTCGGGTCCCTTCCAATCATCCGGCGCCGGCGCATCCACAATGTACGGCGTATGGGAAAAGAAAACGCGCACATTCCGCGCCTTCATCTCGTTCACGAAATCGATCAAAATTCCCTTCGCAAAACCGGACATCGCGCCGGGCATGGTCAACGGCGTGCCCGGGCCCCAGTAGTGGACGTTGTCGCCCTTGGTATTGAGGATATCGCCTCGACCATCCATGTTGTTGGCAGTGTAGCCGAACCCTTTCGCCGCCGCCTCCTCGTCGAGTGTCTTGATAATCTCCTCATCCGACGCCTGCGCAACTTTCACGCGATCCTTCACGGCGTCGGGCTTAAGGCGCTGGAGAACCGCGGACCAAACCAGATCGCTCGATAGCAACGGCGTGGACGCCTCATAAATGATCCGCAACCGCGTGCCCAGCGGCTGCCCATCGAAAGCGGGCCGGTTCCACGCCAGCGCACTACGCAACTGCCAGTCGCTCCAGCCTTTCTCCTCGACGTAATAATCGGGCTCCAGCGCCAGCACCACGATATCCCCTGCCCGCGCCGATCGCGTGGCCTCCGTCAGAATATCCTCCATCCGCATGCCCGCCTGCAGGCCGAAGTTGAATGCCGGAATCTTGCAGGCCTGACTCACCGCGTCCGCATCGATTCCCATCAACACATTCGAGCCGCCAATAAAAATAATTCGCGGCGGCGACAGCTTGGCCAGCATCCCCCGTTTTTGCGCGATCAACTGTCGCACCGGATAAGACCCTGGGATCGGGGAGCGCACGGTCAGGACAATGACGACATGGAGGGCGATCAACACAACCGCGATGGCGAGGATCTTAAGGCAGTAGTTTTTCACCAGGTCCTAGAATTGAAAGTAGAGGAACTCGGAAGCCGGACCGGAGGCCATCTCCAGCATGCAGAATCCCAGAACGAGGCCGGCGGAGAGCCAGACGTACCAACGCTCCGGCTGCCAATGAAAACGCGACAGGAAGCCAAGCGCGCCTGCCGGCAGGGACGCCGCCTTTTCCTCGACGTACCCCATCCACTGCTGTGTATTGGGCAGGAACCAAACAATGAACAAACCCAACGCGAGCTTCGGCAACGAATTGTTGGAGTAGCGAACGACCGGGAAAGTCAGCGGCATGTAGCCATTGAACACCGCGTGATGAAACCCCGGCAGCCAGCCCAGATGCGCCATCACGGACGAGTGCTGCCACTCCGCCGGTAGCGAGAGTCCGTTTAACCCGGCCATGCCGCGGAGCAGGCTCAACGCCGACGCCATATTATCCGCGCGGAAGAAGACCCACGCCACCATCACGCTCAAGAACGTCAACCCGATGGCCGGAATCGACTCCCATTTCCCAAACCGATTCACCTCCCAGCCGATCCGCTGGCGAAACGCCATAAAGGCGTGGTTGATGCAGAGGTACAGCCCGTGTAATCCACCCCAAACGACGAACGTCCAACCGGCGCCATGCCACAACCCGCCAAGCAACATCGTCAACAGCAGGTTCACGTAACGGCGCATCGGGCCGCACCGATTGCCGCCCAGCGAAATGTAGAGATAATCGCGCAGGAACGCGGACAACGTCATATGCCAGCGCCGCCAGAAATCGACGATGCTCACCGCCTTGTAGGGCGAGTTGAAATTGAGCGGCAGCCGGATGTTGAACATCAGCGAAATCCCGATTGCCATGTCGGTGTAGCCGGAGAAATCAAAATAGAGCTGCAGCGTGTAAGACAGCGCGCCGATCCACGCCTCCATGAACATGGGCGTGCCCCCATCCGTCACGCCCTGGAAAATCGGCCGCGAATAGCCGGACAACAAATCGGCTATCAAGACTTTCTTGCCCAGGCCGATGATGAAAATCGTCGCGCCCATCGCGATGTTTTTCCAGTTGAGATGATACGTGGACCGCTGCGCGAACTGCGGCATCATCTGCGCGTGGTGCAAAATCGGCCCCGCGATCAAATGCGGAAAATAGGTCACGAACAGGAGGTAGTGAACGAAGTTATATTCGCTCGCCTTCTTGCGGTAGACATCAACCAAAAACGCGATCTGCGTGAAGCTGAAAAAGGAAATTCCCAGCGGCAAAATGATGTGCCCCAAGGACCAGTCGAAGCCCGTCACCCGGTCCCACGAATCGAGAAAAAAGCCGGTGTATTTGTAGTAGCCGAGCAGCAACAGATCGATCGTAACCGCCAGGGTAATCAAGACCCGCGCTCGTGGAGGGCCGGCATGGCCGATCAAATAGCCCATCGCGTAGTTGAAGACGACCGAGGTCAAAAGCAGCCACACATAATTGACGTTCCACCACCCGTAAAAGAAGAGCGACGCGGCGCACAGCCACAAAGCCGCGAGGTGCTGACTCGCCCGCCCCAACAGAAAAAAGCCCAACGCCACCACCGGCAGAAAGCCGCAGATGAAGAAGATGGAGTTAAAGAGCATGAGTCGGGGGAGAAATGGTACGCCTTTGTTTAAAGAACACGTTCGTGATGTCCACACTTTCCTAGGCTTGATTACCTCCAATGCCCTGTAAGCTGTATCGTTCGCGTCATCGCCCATGATCCTCCGCTGTTTGCTGGCAGGTCGGCTGCTGGCCTGACCCACTTTCTCCCAGCGGCGGCTTCTCGCACGGGCA
>CAZZWT010000351.1:0-2806 GCA_964657775.1 uncultured Candidatus Methylacidiphilales bacterium
TGTTTTGATGCACGAACTCGATCGGTTCCTCGATCGTGATGATGTGGCGCGAGTAGCTGACGTTGATGTAATTGATCAGCGCCGCCAGCGTCGTCGATTTGCCCGAGCCGGTCGGCCCCGTCACCAGCACCAAGCCGCCCTTGATGTTGGCGAATCGCTTGATGACCGGTGGCACGTTGAGCTGCTCCAGCGTCATGATGCGATTCGGGATCAGGCGGAAAATGCCGCCGTGGCCGTGCAGTTGCTTGTGCAGGTTACAGCGGAAACGCGAATCGGCGTCGAGCTCATAGGCGCAGTCGACGTCGCCCGTCTTCACATATTTTTCCCACCGCTTCGGCCCGACGACCTCGCTTAGCATCGTCTCCATCTCTTCGTGAGTCAGCTTTTCGTCGCGGATTTTTTGGATGTCACCGCTCACGCGCATCTTCGGCGGCTGGCCTTCCTGCAGGTGCAAATCGGAGGCCTTGCCGGCCACGACCTTCTCAAATAATTCGTCAATTAAGATGCGCTTGTGGGCTCCTTCGGACATAGAGCGCCATTCTAAAGGCTCTTGCAGGCGATGCCGATGATTTTTTGCGACCTGGGCTCTACTTAAAGGCCATAACTTAAATCGCTCCCGTCTACTTGACGCTTATAGGTGAAGAAGGGCTCGCTTCAACGTTTGCGCAAAGACCGCTTTTGATCTAGTATCCTGCCATGGCTTCCATGCGCAACAGAAGCGAGAACGCATGAGCCCCTCCGTTGTCCAATTGCGGGCGGAAATGCAGCGCGCGGCGGCGTCGCTCGAGACGTTTCTCGCCCGCTTCTTCCAAGAGAACGCCGAACGCTACGCCTATGGCGACTTGTTCGAGCCGCTCTACCTAGACATGACCGAATTCGTCACGCGTCGCGGCAAGCGCATTCGCCCGATGCTGCTGCTCGGTTCGTACCGCATCTTCGGCGGCGAGCGGGCGCTGGATGACACCTCCATGATGCGGGCCGCGCTCTCGCTCGAGTTGCTCCATTCATTCATCCTCATTCACGACGACGTCATCGATCAATCGGAACGCCGCCGCCGGTTGCCCACGTTCCACAAGCTGGTCGAGGAGCGCCTGGGCAAGATCGACGGTGCCGCGCGCACGGGCTCGAACGTAGCCGTGGTCGTCGGCGACATTGTCTTCGCCATGGCGTTCGATACGCTCCGCTCCACCGATTTCCTGCCCGCCGTGCGCGACGCCGCGATGGGCCATTTTCTCCGCTACATTTCCGATACCGGCGCGGGTGAGATCTACGACATCCTGCTCGGTACGCGCGATATTGCCCGGGTCGAGGAGGCGGATATCACGCGCATGTACACGCTCAAAACCACGCGTTACACCTTCGAGGCGCCGCTGGTGCTCGGCGCGCTGCTCGCGGGCTTGGAGGAAGACCAGTTGCGTGAACTGGCCGAGCTGATCGAGCCGGTCGGCCTCGCCTTCCAAATCCAGAACGACCTGATCGAGTACCAGCAATTCAAAGGCGTCGATCGCCTGCGGCAGACTGATATCTTGGAGGGCAAGAAGACGCTGCTGCTGCGCGCGGCGTACGATCACCTCACGGATGTCGACCGCAGCTTCCTGCAGCTTTGCCTCAGCACGCGCACCAGCAATGATGCATCGGTCAGCAAGATCGAGCAGCTCATCGACAAGTCGGGCGCGGTCGGCCTGCTCACGCAGAAGATGGAAGCGCTCTTCGTCAAGGCGGAGACGGCGCTGGACAGTTCCTCGTTCACCCCCGCCCAGCGCGAGGGTTTAAGGGAAGCGTTCGCCATCGTGCGGCAACAGACGCAAACCACCGGGACGCAGTAGGGCGCGATCGCCCCGCGCGATTCCTCCGCCTGCCATGTCTGACCCGATTGCCGACCTTAAATTTTTGGAGGCGAAGCGCCTGGCTCTTTCGCGGCAGTCGTGCAGGGAGATGACGCGGCACCACGCGAAGACCTTCTATTTCGCGTCGCACGTGCTGCCCGCGCAGAAGCGGAGCGATGCCTACGCCGTCTACGCCTTCTGTCGGTATGTCGATGACCAGATCGACCTCGCCCCGGATGAGGGCGCGCGCCTGCGGGCGTTTGCCGATTTGTCGCACCTGCTCCACTCCGTCTACGCGTCGGAGGGCGACCAACACGAGGCCTGCTTTGGAGCTTCCTTGCCGTGGGTCCACGCCTTCCGCGAGACGGTGCACCGCCGTTCCATTCCCCCCGCTTATTTCGAGGATCTCCTCGCCGGCGTTGAGATGGATCGCGGCCGTGTTCGCCTGCGGAATTGGGAGGAACTCGACCGTTACTGCTATCACGTCGCCGGGGTGGTCGGGCTGATCATGGTCCATGTCATGACCGAGCCCGCGCCGGAATTGTTGAAGCCCGCGCGCGATCTCGGCACCGCCATGCAGCTCACGAACATCCTGCGCGACATCGCGGAGGATTGGCAGCGCGACCGGCTTTATCTTCCGGCCGAGGAGCTGGAGAAGTTTGGCCTGACCGATGAGGACATCGCACAAAAGCGGCTCGGCGAATCGTTCCGCGCGATGATGCGTTACCAGATCGGTCGTGCGCGCGCCTATTATAGTTACGCCGACGTGGGCATTCCCGGTCTGCCGAATGACGGTTCCCGCTTCTGTGCCCGGCTGATGAGCACCCTTTACAGCGCGATTCTCGATGAAATCGAGCGCGCGAATTACGATATTTTCCGCGGGCGCGTGCACGTGTCGCTCGCGCGCAAGCTGTGGTTGGCGTTTAGAAGGTAGCCGGCGCAGGCCCTTGCGCCGGAGCCGTTGCGCGAGCACGCGCGAC
>CAZZWT010000352.1:0-2758 GCA_964657775.1 uncultured Candidatus Methylacidiphilales bacterium
GGCGGCGGTTGCAAAAGCTATTACATCACCGAACGCGGCACCACGTTCGGCTACAACAATCTCGTCGTCGATATGCGCGGGCTTGCCTCCATGCGCGCGGCGGGACATCGCGTGATTTTCGACGCCACCCATTCCGTGCAGCGTCCCGGCGGGCTCGGCACCAGCACGGGCGGCGATCGTACCATGGCCATCGTGCTCGCGCGCGCGGCGGTCGCGGTGGGCATCGACGGCCTTTTCCTGGAGACGCACCCCCATCCGGACCGCTCGCCCTCCGACGGTCCGAACATGATTCCACTTGCGCAGATGGAGGGCCTGCTGCGAACTTTAAAGGCGATTCATGAGGCCGCTTCTGTTTAGCTTGGGATTCAGCGCGCTCGTCCTTGGCGCCGTCTCCGTCTCGGCTCAGAACGCAGGCGAGGGCGAAAGCGCGCCCCAATTGCCCGTGGGCCAGACTTTCAAGAACTTTGAATATCCGATTTACCAGGACGGCACATTGAAAGCGACGCTGAGCGCCGCAACCGCAACGGGCATCACGCTCAACCGCGCGGAGACGACTGACCTCACCATCATTTCCTACGAAAATGGTGCGAAATCGACGACCATCACCTCGCCCAAGGCGGACCTCTACGTCGCCGAGCAAAAGCTGCGCACCAAGAATACGGTGCTCATTGATCGCGCCGACATGACCGCTTCCTCCCAAAGCTGCGACTTTGATTTGAAGACGAAGAAATACCTCCTGCGCACGAACGTGAAAGTGGTGCTGAAGCATTTCGACGTGAGCACCACGAACCGGACCACCCCGGCGATCACGAACGCCACGCCGGCCAATGTCCCGACTTCCAACCTGCCGAAGCCACGCCCCGAGCCGGACGGTTCCATGCTCGACTCGCCCGGCGCCTACTCGACCGACACGAACGCTGCACCGATTGCCCCCACCGACGCCAAATGAAACGCCCCCATTTGTTCCTCCTTCCCGCTTTGGCCCTGCTCGTGGCCGCGCTGCCTTTGCTCGCGCAGGTCGATGACACCAGCGAGGTCACGCCGCCACCCGGCAGCACGGTCATCACGTCGGACGAATTGCATTCCGACCAGCAGAGCCACCAATCGGTTTTCACTGGCAAGGTCATCGCGGTCGGCACGAACTTTCGCCTCACCTGCCAGGAGATGACGGTCTTCTTCACCAACGACAACAAGGTCGATCGCATTGTCGCGACGGGCGATGTGGTCATCACCCAGCCGAGCCGCGTCACGCATTGCGGTCACGCCGAATATTTCCGCGATGAGGACAAATTTGTGCTGACGGACCAACCGACAATTCTGGACGGCAAGAACCAGTACATCAGCCCCGTTATTACCATCTATCGGACTTCGCAAAAAATTGAAATGAAGGGCGGCCGCACCAATGTCATCCTCGGCCCCGATAGTATGAGCACACCTGCACCCTCTCCGCTCCCCACGAAATGATGGCATGAAACACCGCCTCCCCAAGCCTCGCGCGTCGAAGAAGAAAAGTTCGGAGACAGCGAAGATCGAGCAACCCGATTTGATCGGGGATGGGACAACTTTGCCGGAATCCGGGTCTGAGACGGAAACCGCGCCTGCGTCTGAAAAAGCCGATTCCGCCGTGGACGAATCCATCGTGATACCGGAGTCTGAAACGAAATCATCCGACGAACCTGCCAAGTCCGAGCTGAAGAAAAAGAAAGAGAAAGTCATGCCGCCGCCGCTGCCGGAACGCGGGACGGAGCATTTAGTTACGCCCGGTTTTGAGCATGCGCCTTACCTCATCCAGACGCAGGGCCTGGTGAAGGAATACGGCGGACGGCGCGTGGTCAACGGCGTCGATATCCACGTCCGCGCGGGCGAAGTGGTCGGGCTGCTCGGCAAAAACGGCGCGGGCAAGACAACCACGTTCTACATGATTGTCGGCCTCGTCACGCCGACCATCGGCCACGTCTACATGGGCGATGAGGACGTGACGCACATGCCAATGTATCGCCGCGCGCGCCGCGGCATTGGTTACCTGCCGCAGGAAGAATCGATTTTCCGCAAGCTGACCGTGGAGGAAAATCTCCTCGCGATTTTGGAAACGTTGCCGATGACCGAGGACGAACGCGATGCGCGCTGCGACGAACTGCTGAAGGACTTCGGCCTCGAGCATGTGCGCGAGAACGTGGCCATCACGCTCTCCGGCGGTGAAAAGCGCCGCGTCACCATTGCGCGCGCGCTGGTGACGAATCCCTCGCTGCTGCTGCTCGACGAGCCGTTTAGCGGCGTCGATCCCATGGCGGTGCACGATATCCAGGAGATCATTCTCCATCTCAAGGAGCGCGGTCTCGGCGTCTTGATCACCGACCACAACGTGCGCGAAACGCTTTCCGTCGTCGATCGCGCTTACATTATCGACGAAGGCCGCGTCCTGAGCGAAGGCTCCCGCGAGTTCCTGCTCAACGACCCGATCGCGAGAGAAATTTATCTCGGCCATCGGTTTAGCATGTAATCAGAACGTAGTCGGCGCAGGCTCTTGCGCAGGGAGCCGTTGCGCGAGCACGCCCGACGGCGTGTGGTCGTGCATTAGGAAATAACGCGCTCTTTTTAAATCGGACCCCCAAGGCGTCCCGGACGGGCCGTTCCGGCGCAAGGGCCTGCGCCGGCTACCTTTTTCGATCGCGTCCTAATTTGCCATCGCGTGCTCGCGCTTCGATTGCGTCTTCTCTCCCGGCCGCGCAACACTCTCCGCATAGATCGGGCCGAACCA
>CAZZWT010000353.1:0-2722 GCA_964657775.1 uncultured Candidatus Methylacidiphilales bacterium
GGCTCGATCCCAATAATCAATTCGTCTGGTCCAGCCTCTCGCTGGCCTATAATGGAAATGCGCAGAAGCTTCGCGCAGAGTGGGCGGGAGCGAAGGCGCGCATTATTTCCTGGGGCGGAAAAATCAAGCCGGAAGCGGTGGATGAGGAGCCTCAGGCACCGCCGGTATCTTGAACGATCTAACCTAGGATGACTTTCTAGTAAAAATATAGAGTTGCGCCCTAGAGGCCATTCCACTAACTATGCAGAATGGCATTATCTAATCTGACAAGCGCTCAATTGGCGCATTTAATTGGCTTGGTGAAGGAAAAGGAGTTGCTCCAGGCGAAACTCGAAAACGTTACCGCGGAGTTGAAGGCTCTCGAATCCGGCAAGCCGGCGCCGAAGAAGCGCGGTCGCAAGCCGGGTCGTCCCGCAGGCTCGAAGAACCAAACGACGGTGGCGAAGACGAAGCCGGCGAAGCGGGGCAAGCGCTTGAAAGAGCCGCTGCTGAAAGCGCTGAAGGCGGCTGGTGCGTCGGGCATTACCGTGAAGGACCTGGCGACGAAGTTGAAAGTGAAGCCAGGCAATATTTTTAGCTGGTTCTATACGACTGGCAAAAAGATCAAGGGCATCAACAAGGTGGGCGAAGCGAAGTACGCGCTCTCCTAAATGAGCTGATCTGTAAACGGCGGTCTCGCTTTGGCGGGGCCGCCGTTTTTTGTTTCCGATAAAGATTACTGCGCGGCGTTTTCGTCGAGGGCCTGCTTCTTTGACGTAAGGGCAGCCTCCATCTCGATGCGGATCGTCGGGTTATCGCGCTCGTCGCGTTCGAGGCTCGCGATTTTTTTCACGACCTCCATCCCCGCGATAACGTGGCCGAAGACGGTATATTGATCATCCAGACTCGGGCATGAGGTCGCGCAGATGAAAAACTGGCTGCCGTTGGATTCACGCTGCGGATTCACCTTGTCGGGCAACCGCGCCATCGCGACCGCGCCGGCCAGGTGCTTCAATTTGATCTCGGCCGGCAGCGTGTAGCCCGGATCGCCCTGGCCCCACGTTGCGCGGTCATCATTCTTGGAATTCGGGTCGCCTCCCTGGATCATAAAATTCGGGATGACGCGGTGAAACGTGGTGTGATTATAGAATCCGTCCGCCACGAGCTTGCGGAAATTACCGCAGGTGCGCGGCGCATAGATATCATCGAGTTGAATCACGATACGGCCGAGCGACGTGGTCAGCACGACGACCTGTTTCTTCGCCTCGTCCTCGTCCATGATCGGCGGCGGCGCGACGGCGGGCGTGGGCGGCGTCACATCAGGCGCAGCCGTGACGGGCGGAGTCGAACTGGGCATCGGCGGTGAATCTGTCGGCGCTGGTGTCGGAGTTGAGTCAAGCGTTGGCGTGGGCAACGCCGAAGCTGTTTCCACCGGTGCGGGTGGGAGTGGGCGCGAGGATTCCGTGGACGCGGTGGCGACGGGAACTGACGGCTTCACCGCGGAAACGGGCACGGCATTCGTCGCCGGCAAGGCCACGAGGGCCGCGCGAGGATATTTCGGCGCAACACCCGTGTACTCCGAATCTGCCGTGGGCGCGCCGGTTCCGCTGGAGTTGGGTGCTACCGCTTTCTGATGATCGCAGCCAATCAGAAGAAAGGCCGCGAAGAGAATTTCAACCTGCGCGCGCCTCATGACCGCGAATCTTTCGACAAAGGCGCAATGACGGTAAGATTCAACCCATCGGCCTGGAAAACGGTGCCTACCGCCGCAAGTTGATAGTGGACGTAGCCGAGCGCGATGCCCGCATTCAGCCTCGGTGAGGTTCCGCTGCTGGTCACGGTGCCGATTTCCTTCTCGCCCTGCACCAGCTTGGCGCCCGGCGCTGGAAATTTGGCCGAGTCTGATTTGAGCAGCACCAGCGTGCGATTGACGTGGCCTACGCTCTTCAAGCGCGCGATGGTTTCCTGCCCGACGTAGCAACCCTTCGTATAGCTGATTGCGTCGAGCATGACCGGTCCGGCCTCGGGCGGCAGCGTGTTGGCGGTCAGCTCCGCGCCCCAGCGGGGAATCGCCGCTTCGAGGCGCAGTGTTTCGAGTACGGCGGCCTCCACAGTGTCGCCCAGAACGGCCGCACCGCTCTCCGCAATCCAGACATCATGCCCCGGCAGGCCGAAGCGCGCGTTGGCGGCGACAAAGCCCATCTGCGGCGTGGGCGGCGGCTTGACCCCGAAAACATGGCTGAGGCACCAAAGATCCGAGATGTCCTCCAGCACGGCGTCATCGGCAATCAGGTATTTATCCAACCGCGCGCCGAGGCTTTCCCTCAATGCCAGGTCGGCATCGAGATAAAATTCCCCGCCGTGCAGCGCCAGCGTGACATCGCCTTCCATGCGGCCCTTGGCGGTGCAGACGGCGGCATAGGTGGCCTTGCCTTCTGCGAGAAGCGTGACGTCCGCGGTCACCTGGCCGTTGAGATAGCGCGCCGCATCCGGCCCGGAAAATTTCCAGAAAGCGCGGGGCGAAAGAATGGCGGTAAGCGATTCGCCAGCGAGGATGCGGCGGTAAACGTCGAGATTCATGGGCAGCGATTATTAAACGGCGGTTTTTCCGGAAACGCAACTAGTCCGCTTACGATATAAAAGGTAGCCGGCGCAGGCCCTGCGCCGGAAGCGTCTCGTCTGGGGCGCACTTGATAGCCGAATTAAAATGGAGCGTTTTTTATTGCGAGAACACAGGCCGTCG
>CAZZWT010000354.1:0-2711 GCA_964657775.1 uncultured Candidatus Methylacidiphilales bacterium
CGGTGAAGAATTCCGAGCCTTTGCCCCAACCCTCTTCATGGACGATCCAGAGGCCGAAGCCGATCGCCAGCGACACCCAGATCACCGTGGTAAGAGCCGACTCCAGCATGGAAGGGGCCTGCTTTTCGCGACGCAGGACGGTCAGGTCCAGCACGAGGAGCACGACCACGGCGATATTGAAACCGATCCAGAAAGTGAGTGGAGTTCCCATTGGCGGCACTCTAAACGCGATCCCGGCCTGTCGTAAAAGCCTTTTACACCCAACTCTTCCGCCCTTGGCACGACTCTTGCGGAAAATTCGCGTTTACAACCGGCATTACTCGCACATCGTTTCATCGTTCATGGCCACTCCAACTTCCGCAAGCACCCCCGACGATCTTTCCGCCGAAATCCGGCATCTGGGCCGTATCCTGGGTGAGATCATCATCAAACTTGAAGGCAAGGACATCTTCGACCTTGAGGAGCGCGTGCGGTTGCTCGCCAAAAGCAGTCGCTCGGGCGAGACCAGCGCGGAGGCCGAGTTGCTGGCGGTGGTCAAAAAACTGAGCGTTTCCGAGGCGGCACTCGTAGCCATGGCCTTCACGGTTTACTTTGAATTGGTCAATCTGGCGGAGGAGACACATCGCGTCCGTCTGCTGCGCCAGCGTCGTCGCGCCCAATATTCCGGGGCAGGCGCACCGCCCATGCGCGAATCAATCGGCGCGGCCTTGCGTGAACTCAAGGCCCTGAATGTCCCGGCGGAGGAAGTCCAGACGCTGCTCGACAAGCTCAACATCGAACTGGTTTTTACCGCGCACCCGACCGAATCCAAACGCCGCACGATGCTTAATAAGCTCCAGCGGCTCTCACAGCGGCTCCATAATCCCGAGGCCTTTATTGACGACAAGGTGACTGGTCTCGACAATCCCCGCGCGCTGGAACGTGAAATCACCGCTCTATGGCTGACGGACCGTTCCCGCAGCGCCCGTCCGCAGGTGACGGATGAAGTCCGCACCGGCCTCTGGTATTTCGACACGACGCTCTGGGAAACCGTTCCGCTGTTGCAAGACGAACTGGAACGCGCACTTGCCGACACCTATCCCACACTAAAGGCGCCGAAACGCTGGATCACCTTTGGTTCCTGGATGGGCGGCGATCGCGACGGCAATCCCAATGTAACGCCAACCGTTACAGCGGAGACACTTCTGCTCCACCGCCGCCTCGCTTTGGACAAGCTGCAAGTCTCGCTGCGCGATCTTTCCCGGCAGCTTTCCGTTTCATCGCATTTGGACGGTGTCTCGCCCGAATTGCTGAACGTGGTGCAGAACAACAAGGAGCTCGATCCGCATCTGCGCGATATCCGCGACCGTTATCCGCGCGAACCGTATCGCCTGGCCCTCGTCGGTCTGCGTGACCGCGTGCTGGCGGCGCAAAAGACCGAGACGCCGGACCTGCTGCTCGGAGGTGAGGCCGCCGAAGCACCGATACGGACGGAGGATATCTACAGTCTGCTCGACCTGATCAGCGAAAGTCTGACCAGCCATCGCGCCGCTTTGCTGGCGGAAGGTGAACTGCACCGGCTTCGCCAGCAGGTGACGCTCTTTGGTCTCAGCGTCGCCCGGCTCGATGTTCGCCAACACTCCATGCGGCATGAAACCGCGATGGCGGAAATTCTCAAGGCGGTCAACGTCTCGCCGAACTACGCCGCGCTTTCCGAGGAGGAAAAGCTCGCGCTGATGCGGAAGATTCTCGCCGCGCCTGCGCCCAAGTTGCCTGACAATTTCACGCCCGAGTCCAGCGACGTCATCGGCTCGCTCCGCGTGCTCAAGCGCGCCATCGAACTCTTCGGCAAGGAAGCCGCCGGAGCCTACGTCATCAGCATGACGCATGACCTCTCCGATATCATCGAGGTCATGGTGTTCCAGCATCTGGTCGGCGTGACGCTCGACATTGCACCGCTTTTTGAAACGCTCGGTGATCTTGAGGCCGCGCCGGGCATTCTCACGCAGATGTTCGAGTACGAGCCTTACCGGAAGCATCTCACTTCACGGGGCGATCACCAGCAGATCATGCTCGGCTACTCCGATAGCAACAAGGACTGCGGTTATCTTACGGCGAACTGGGCGCTTTTCCTCGCGCAGGAAACGATCTCCGATGTGTGCAAGAAGCGCAACTTGGGCCTGACCCTCTTCCACGGTCGTGGCGGCAGTATCGCGCGCGGCGGTGGTCCTGCAGCCAAGGCGATCCTCGCACAGCCCTGCGGTTGTTACGACGCGAAGATTCGCGTCACCGAACAGGGCGAAGTTCTTTCCACTCGTTATCACGATCCCGACCTCGCCTTCCGCATTATTGAGCAGATGGCCTATGGCGTCCTCCTCGGCGCGCACGCCGCGCAGAAGGAAGCGCAGGTACCTGAATCCTGGCGCACGGCGATGACCGAGATGTCGAAGCTCGCCTACGGAGCTTACGAGGCGCTGGTGCACAAGGACCCCGAATTCATCGAGTTCTGGAAGATCGCCACGCCCATCGAGGAAATCGGCGGACTTAAGCTCGGTTCGCGTCCCACCTTCCGCCGCGCGACCAAGTCGGTCGAGGATTTGCGCGCGATCCCGTGGGTTTTCTCCTGGATGCAAAGCCGTTTCGTTTTCCCCGGCTGGTACGGGCTCGGTAGCGCGCTGGAGCAGTTCGCCGCCAAGGGGCCGGAGCAGGCCGCGCTCCTCAGCACGATGTAC
>CAZZWT010000355.1:0-2698 GCA_964657775.1 uncultured Candidatus Methylacidiphilales bacterium
CTTTCAGCAACCGCGGTTTCATCAAGCAGGCCCAGGCCGACTATGACGGGGCCCTCGCCGATTATGCGCGGGCGGTGGCGATCGATCCGAAGCTGCCGGTCGTCTATAATAATATCGGCCTGATCAAGGCGAAGCGCGGCGACCTCGACGGGGCGATTAGCTTCTACGACCGGGCAATTGAAACCGACCCGCAAATGGCCTTTGCCTATTACAATCGCGGTGTGGCCAAGAACAGCGAAGGCAATGGGGATGGCGCCATCGCCGATTTCACGCAGGCGATTTCCATCAATCCGAAGATCGCGCTCGCCTACAGTAATCGCGGCATCGCGCGTCAAGCGAAGGGCGATACCGACGGCGCGATGGCCGACTTCACGCAGGCGCTGGCGCTCGATCCGACGTTGACCGATACCTATTTCAATCGCGGGATGATCAAGCTGCGGAAGGGCGATTTCAACGGGACGGTCGATGATGATAACCAGATCATCACGCAGGATCCGCGCTACGCCCTCGCCTATTATCAGCGTGGCCTGGCGGAAGTCGGCAAGAACCGGCCCTCGGCTGTGCTGACCGATTTCAAGGAATTCCTTGGCCTGACGCCGCGCGATCCGGCGGCCGACAACGCGCGGCTATTTAATTGGGCGATGGAGAAGGAGGCAAACTTGGGCGGCGATCCCGATGCGGAACTTTCCTCGGCGTTGCAGAACGAATGGAACTCGCCGCCGGAAGATTTGACCTCGAAAATCGCCGCCTTTCTCGTCGGCCACACGAGTGAAACGGATCTGATCAAGAACGCGGCCTCGCCCGATCCTGCCCGCGAACCCGCGCAATATTGCCGCGTCTTTTATTTCGCCGGGATGAAGCGGCTGTTGGCCGGCGACACGGCGGCCGCCACCGCCTACTTCCAAAAAAGCGTGGCGACGGGGCAGAAGGATGCGTGGGAATACGTCTTCGCCCAGGCGCAACTCCAAGCGCCGCCCGCGCCATAAAAGGTAGCGGGCGCTGCCTATCTTTTATTCCACGATCCGCGCGCTGCGGTAGTAGCACGCGAGCGCGAACTGCGAGACACCGCCCACGATGCCAATCGCAAGATACCCCGCTTTCAAAATCCCCTGCACCATGCTAAGCGTGTCCGCATCGGCCAACTCTTTGATTTGTGCCGGCATCGGGGAAGGTACGAACGCGTGATAAAGTCCGTAGATTAGTATCCCCGCCGCGAAGCAACACTGATTGCGAAAGCCAAGGGAGGGCGCGTTAGGTTTATTCTCCAAAAAATAACGGCGCACGCGCATCTCGAAATAGGTGACCACACTGAGCCAGATAAGAACAATCACATCCTCAACGCCATTGTCGCCACCATCCGAGACGGGGGATGGATCAGGATGAAATGAATAGCGCAAGGTATGGAAAAAATCCGGCACGGCAGCGAGGGCGAAGAGCGCGGAGACGACGACCGCTGCGATGAGGATGTTCTTGCTCCACGCCGCCGCCCGCGCGCGGCTGGGGAATTTCACAAACGCGCCTGTGCCCGGCAGCGCCGCGGTGTATTCCTCCGGCGTCAACGTCGAGCCCGAGGCCTGGAGCAATTCGGCGAGCTTTTCGCGCGGGATGTTGATGGTGGGTTTCATGGTTGGAACAACGGGGCAACGCCCACCGACACTCCGCTAAATAAGAATCCCGGCCTTCTCCAACTCATCCAAGCGGCGCTGGTTCTTTTCGTCAACCACCTCGGCGATGCCGGGCAGCTCCAGCAACACTTCCAGGCAAAAGGAAATCTCCGCGTCCTGGAAACCGGTCGTCTCCATCGCACGCTTATCGAGCGACACGTAGACCCACGCGAACTGCTCGCCGTTGATCACGCGGAATTGCTGGTTGGGTTCCCACATGATCTCGCTGGGCTCTTTCACCTCGAGTGTGCCCTCCATACCCGGCACGACCTGTTCCACTTTCTCAAATCGCTCCAGCCACGATGCCACGCATTCCGAGATTTCCGGCCGGCCCAAATCCTTGCTGAACACCGCGACAAAACCTTTCTTATCCATAGGGCATTTTACCGCAGAGCCCGAAGGCTTCAAGTCGCTAGACCAAGGTAATGACGGCGGGCGCAGTCCGCCCCAACCATTGCCCTCCGCAGGAGCGTCATTGCAATTTTCTCACAATTCCCTTGCCGCACTCCCGTCGCAGCCTATCGTCTAGTCATATGGTCCATGGCCGCGACCTCTCCTACAACTCCAAGGTTGAGGGCAACGTTGTCCTCACCACTGTCGATGCGTCTATTAACTGGATGCGCAAAAATTCGCTCTGGCCCATGCCCATGGGGCTGGCCTGTTGCGCGATCGAATTGATGGCCGCTTCCTGCGCACGGTTTGATATTGCGCGATTCGGCGCGGAGGTGATGCGCTTCTCGCCGCGCCAAAGCGACCTTCTCATCGTCGCGGGCACGGTCACTTATAAGATGGCGCTTTCGGCCAAGCGCATTTACGACCAGATGCCCGATCCTAAATGGTGCATCGCGATGGGCGCGTGCGCTTCGAGCGGCGGCATGTATCGCAGCTACGCGGTGCTGCAAGGCATCGACCAGATTTTGCCCGTGGACGTCTACATCTCCGGCTGCCCGCCCCGCCCCGAAGCCCTGCTCGAAGGCCTGATGCGGCTGCAAAATAAAATCATGCTGGAGAAATCCACCGTGGGCCTCAAGAGC
>CAZZWT010000356.1:0-2697 GCA_964657775.1 uncultured Candidatus Methylacidiphilales bacterium
TGTTGCGCACCTCCAGCTTGCCCTTTTTCCACGCCACCTCCACCGGCTGGTGCACCTTCTTCAATTCCCACAACGCGGGATGAATCGCGCGGTCCGAGGCCACGATGCCATCGCAAACGAAGTTCGCATCGTTCGGTTCGTCGCCAAAATCGCCGCCGTAGGCCCAGTAAACTTGGCCATCGGGCGTCTTGCGCTTGATGCCGTGGTCCAGCCATTCCCAGATGAAGCCGCCTTGTGTGCCGCGATAATGGTTCTTCTCGAAGTAGGCCCACATGTCGCTGAGGCTGCCGTTGCTGTTGCCCATGGCGTGCGAGTATTCGCAATAGATGACGGGCCGTGTCTCGATCTCGAGAGTCTTCTCGAGGTCCTGCAGATTCAGGTACATCGGGCAAAAGAGATCGCTCGCGTGCGCGCCACGATCCCAGTACCCACGATTACGGCCACCGTTCCAAGTAGCGATCGCGCCCTCATAATGGAGCAGGCGCGTCTCGTCATAACCGCGCACCCAGCCCGCGGCGGCGTCGTGATTCGGCCCGTAGCCACTCTCGTTACCGAGCGACCAGAAGAGGATCGAGGGGTGGTGCTTGTCGCGCACCACCATGCGCATCACGCGCTCCAGCATCGCCGAGGCGTAGCGCGGGTCGTGCGTGATCGAGTCGTAGAATTCGTGCGACTCGATGTTCGCCTCGCCCACCACGTAGAAGCCGTACTCGTCGCAAAGATCGAGGAAACTGGCGTCCTTCGGGTAGTGCGAGGTGCGAATGGCATTCACGTTGAACTGCTTCATCAGCGTGAAATCCTTCACCATCGTCTCGCGCGACAGGGCCGCGCCGCGCTCGTCGTCGTGGTCGTGGTGATTGACCCCCTTGAACATGATCGCGCGACCGTTGACCAGCACCTGCCGGCCCTTGCGCTCGATGCGGCGAAAACCGATCTTCGTGTGCGTCCACTCCTGCTTGCCGGTCGGACTCTTCAGTGAGACGAGAAGCGTGTAACGCTGCGGGTTTTCCGCCGACCAGAGCTTGGGCGTGGAAAGGTCGGCGGAGAGGGAGAGCATCATTTCCTTGCCGCGCTGCGACGTGTGCAGCTTGCCCGGCGTCATGACGGTGAGCGGCTGGCGAAAGACCGCCTTGCCCTTGGGATCGAACAGCTCTGCCTCGATCGTCCAGCCCGCCTCGGTCAGGCCCGCGAAATGCAGCGTCGCCCAGATTTCGAGTTTCGCCTTCTTCAGCGATGCATCGAGCAGTGGTTTGGCGAAAAAATCGGCCAGGCGTGTCGGCGCTTCCGCGCGCAGGAACACGCTGCGATGGAGTCCCGAGAACCACCACTGGTCTTGGTCCTCGATGTGGCTCGCGTCGGACCACTTGATCACGACGACCACGAGATCGTTCGCCTGGTCGGCGTGGAGAAAATCGGTGACGTCGAATTCGGCCGGCAGGTGCGAGTCCTTGCTCAGGCCCGCGAACTGGCCGTTGACGAAAACAAAGAGGACGCTGTTGGCGCCCGCGAAGTGGAGCACGATGCGGCGGCCCTTCCACGCCTTGGCGACGGAGAAGGAGCGGCGATAAATGCCGGTCGGGTTCGCCTTCGGCGCGCGGGGCGGGAAGTCGGGATAGGGCATCTGGAGATTCGTATAGTGCGGGGCGTCGGCTCCGGGAATTTCGCGGCCTTCGCGGAGCGACTCGGTCTGCCAATTACCCGGCACGGCGATCGGTACGAACGTGCCTGAATCACCTGCGTCGCCGGCGAAGATTTTTTCGACGTACTCGGCCGCCGCCACGGGGCTGCCCGCGAGGTGAAAATCCCACGTGCCATCGAGCGAAACTTTCCACGGCGATGGCGAGCCCTTCAGCGCCTCGGCGCGGCTTGGGTAGCAATCGAACGTGGCGCGCGGCGCAAGCTTGCCGAAGGAAGTGAGCTCGGGGGTTTCCCAGGCGGCAGGCTGAATGGTGCGAAGCAGGAACAGCGGGTCGGTGGAGGGCATGGAAGGGTCAACTTAAAGGCAGGGCTGGGAGCGTCAATGCGAAACGGAATGGCGGAAAAGCAGCGTGAGCCGTGCGTCGGTAAGTTTGGAATCGGGATAATAGGATGTCTTTCATGCCTGCATCTTCCCACAAAAAAGAGGGAGGGCGGTATACCACCGTTTGCTGCGCTTCTAATATTTGCTAAAAAGATTAGAAATTTAGCAAATATCGAAAAACCGGCCGGCGAGGAGGGGGTCAAAGCGCCTTCGCTGCCTGCTTGGCCGTGGCGATGAACCGCTTGGTCAGCGGCGAGGCCGACGCCGTGGCCAGCGCGCCCACGCAGATCGGCGGCAACGCCGGAACGAGAGGGAGCAGCACGACGCGCGGGCCGGTCGAGCACTTGATCGAGGTTGAGACCAGCGCCACCCCGCGCCCGGCCTCGACCGCAGCGATGAGGCCCGTGACGCCGTCGTACTCCTCCATTGAGTTGGCGTCGAACGGGGCTGGCTCGAAGATCCGTGCGATCTGGTCCGTGTACTCCGGGTACTCGTCGCGCGAGTAGCCCATCAGCTTCTCCTTGCGCAGCTCCGCGACCGAGATCGAGCGCTTGCCCGCGAGCGGATGGTCCCGGTTCACCGCCACGACGATGGGATAGGTCATCAGCTTCTCGAAGGTCAGCCCGCGCATGCTGCGGCCCGAGGCTTGCACGGCCAGCGCGACATCGAGCTTGTCC
>CAZZWT010000357.1:0-2686 GCA_964657775.1 uncultured Candidatus Methylacidiphilales bacterium
CGCCGGTTCCGTCGACGACGGCAAGAGCACGCTCATCGGGCGGTTGCTCTACGATTCCAAGTCGATTTTCGAGGACCAACTCGAGGCGCTCGAACGCCTGAGCGAAGCGAAAGGCCAGACCGGCCCCGATCTCGCGCTGCTCACCGACGGCCTGCGCTCCGAGCGCGAGCAGGGCATCACCATCGACGTCGCCTACCGGTATTTCGCCACGCCGAAACGCAAGTTCATCGTCGCCGATACGCCCGGACACATCCAGTACACGCGCAACATGGTCACCGGCGCGTCCACCGCCAACCTGGCTATCATCCTCATCGATGCGCGCAAGGGCATCCTCGAACAGACCCATCGCCACTCGTTCATCGCCTCGCTGCTCCACATCAAGCACATCATCGTTTGCGTCAATAAAATGGACCTCGTCGGCTACAGCGAGGAAACGTTCTGCAAGATCGTCGAGGAGTACAAGGAATTCGCCTCGCGCCTCGACGTGCCCGACATCCGGTTCATCCCGGTCAGCGCGCTCAACGGCGACAATATCGTCGACCGCTCCACCAACATGCCATGGTACGACGGCGCGCCGCTCCTCTCCACGCTGGAGACGACCTACATCGGCAGCGATCTCAACCATGTCGACCCGCGCTTCCCGGTGCAATCGGTCATCCGCCCGCAGACCACCGAGTTCCACGATTACCGCGGCTTCGCCGGACGCGTGGCCAGCGGCGTCTTCAAGCCGGGCGATGAAATCGTCGCACTGCCCTCGGGCTACACCAGCCGGATCAAGTCGATCAGCTCGTCCATGAAGGACGTCAGCGAGGCCTTCAGCCCGATGTCGGTCGCGATCACGCTCGAGGATGAAATCGACATCAGCCGCGGCGACATGATTGCCAAACCGAACAACGCGCCGCGCGCCACGCAGGACCTCGAGATCATGCTCTGCTGGTTCCACGAGAAGCCGCTCAACCCGAACGGCCGCTATTTTCTCAAGCACACCACGCGCGATTGCAAGGCGATCGTGAAGGAAGTGCGCTACAAGATCGACATCAACACGTTGCACAAAAACGAGAAGGATCTGCGCATCGGCATGAACGAGATCGGCCGCGTGCGCTTGCGCACCACCGTGCCGCTTTTCGTCGATGCCTATGCGACGAACCGCAGCACCGGCGGCGTGATTCTGATCGATGAGGAAACGAACAACACGGTCGGCGCGGGGATGATCCTCGAGGCTGCTGCGCGCACAACGCCGCTGGCGGGTGAGATGACAGATCCGTCGATTTAACCCCACGCTGGTGGTCCTGGAACGCCGCTACATTTTGCAAATGCAGTCTACCGCGGCAAAAACCGCAACTCGCCGCCGGATGTATAGTAAGCTGTGCAACGCTCCGGCGCGCCGAGCGTGACCAGGCTGCCCGTCCCGGAAAATTCCCATCGGCCACCCGAGCCTTGCTGGCGGCGCTTGTGGCGCGGCGAGGGTTCACTGGGATGTTCGCGACGGGAGGTTTTCTTCATAAAGGGAGCCGGTTAAAGGGTTCTATTGTCGTAAAAGCAACTTCTTGGCCAACTGGGGGTTTGACTTCAAGACTGCGGCGGAAAATCGGCTCCAGTTGCGGAACCTCCCTCGCGATCTATTATCTGTCATCGTCATGCGCATCTTGAAACTGAGTCGTTTCCTAATCGCCGCCCTCTTGACGATGGAGCTGCTCCGCGCCCAAAGTGCGGCTGCCGCGCCGTCCGACGAAATCATCAACCTGCACGATGTCGTCATCGGCAAAGGCGGCGGACGCGACCTGCATGCGGAAATCGCCTACCCCAAAACGACCAAACCACTTATTCCAGCGGTTATTTATATTCATGGTGGGGGCTGGATCGGCGGTAATCAAAAGCAGGCACCGATTCTTGATTTAGCGCGCGCCGGTTTCTTTGCCGCGTCGATCGAGTATCGTTTGAGCAACGAAGCGAAGTGGCCCGCCCAGATCGAGGACTGCAAGCTTGGCGTCCGCTGGCTGCGCGCCAACGGGCAGAAGTACGGCGTTGACCCGAACCGGATCGGCGCGTGGGGCGACAGCGCGGGCGGACATCTGGTGACCTGCCTCGGCACAATGGCGGACGAGAGGAAATTTGAGGGCGACGGCGGCTGGCCCGGTGTCAGCAGCGCGGTGCAGGCGGTGGTCGATTTCTACGGGCCGACCGATTTCATGGACGCGGGCACCTACAGCCCGCAGGCGCTTGACCTGACGGAAAAGCTGTTCGGCGTGCCCCACGCGCAGAATCCGGACCTGTGGAAGAGCGGCAGCCCGCTGGCCTATGTGAAGGCGGGCGATCCACCCATGTTGCTGGTTCATGGCGAATCGGACAACCTTGTGCCCATTGCGCAGTCGATCGTCTTCGATGCCGCGCTGACCAAGGCCGGCGTGCCGCATCAATTCGTGATTGTGAAGAATGCGGGGCACGGTTTCAGTCACCCTGCGGGGACGACGATCGACCCCGACGCCGGCCAGATCCTGCTGATTACGCAGGCGTTTTTGGTTAAGTATCTGAAGCCGTAGGGACAGCAAAAGGTAGCCGGCGCAGGCCCTT
This sequence comes from uncultured Candidatus Methylacidiphilales bacterium, assembly GCA_964657775.1. Taxonomy (GTDB): domain Bacteria; phylum Verrucomicrobiota; class Verrucomicrobiia; order Methylacidiphilales; family UBA1321; genus JABDGH01. The sequence continues at coordinate 2,572 of CAZZWT010000357.1, forward strand.
GCGTCGGAGCGTCCCGTCTGGGACGCCTTGGTTTCCGGATGAAGAAGAAACGCACGATCTTAGCGTGAAAACGCAGGCTGTCGCGCGTGCTCGCGCAACGGCTCCGGCGCAAGGC
>CAZZWT010000358.1:0-2681 GCA_964657775.1 uncultured Candidatus Methylacidiphilales bacterium
AGTCGATCAGGTCGCGCGTCGTCGCCTCGGCCAGCACTTCCTCGGTCTTCTGCGCCGCTTTCGGTGTGGCGGCAAAACCAATTTCGCTCTTCGACAAGCGCCGCTTCACAATCTCCGGCAGCTTGTCGAACGCGCCGCTGACGATGAACAAAATGTGCCGCGTGTTGATCGTCTCCTTCTTCACCTTGCCGCCGCGCCGCTGGAAATCCATCGCGGCCTGCAGTTGCGATTGCAGGTCGGTCTGGCTGCGGAGCGGCACCTCGGTTTCCTCCATCAGCTTCAGCAAATTCGTCTGCACGCCGCGCCCGCTCACATCGCGCCCCATGCCGACGGAGGAACTCGCCAGCTTGTCGACTTCATCGAGGTAAACGATGCCGTACTGCGCCACCTCCTTGTCGCCCTCCGCCTGCGTCACGAGATCGCGCACGAGGTCCTCCACATCGCCGCCGACGTAGCCGGTCTCGGTAAATTTGGTCGCATCCGCGCGCACCATCGGCACGCCGATCAACTCGGCCAGGCACTTCACCAGATACGTCTTGCCCACGCCGGTCGGCCCCATCACGAGCACGTTTTGCTTGTGATAATTCGGCAGCGCTTTTCCCTGCGGAAGTCCCGCAATGACCGCCTGCACGTGGTGATAATGGTCGCACACCGTGATCGCCAACACCTTCTTTGCCTCGTCCTGCTTGATGACGAACCGGTCGAGATGCTCCTTCACCTGTCGCGGCGTCAGGTCGAACTCAAAGCGCGATTTGCCTGGCGCGGGCTTGGCCGGATCCTCGGCGGCCGGCGGATCGACCTGCGGCACAAACCCGCTGCCCGGCTCGAGATTGCGGCGCAGAAATTCCTGCAAGCGGGCGTGAAGCGGATCGGACTCGGGCGTGGACATGACTTAATGTCCGATAGTTTGACGCCAACGCAAGCGGGGCTACGTCCCGGTCACCTCCAGGGTATTTGCCCTATTTTCGCGAAAAATCCTCAGCTGGCGAAGCCTCCCGCCGAGGTATCAACTTGTCACATCATCAGGCTGGCACTTCGCGTGCTGTTTTGCCACGCTTGGGCCAACGCCAGTCAAAACCACCTTGGGAGAACGCATGGAAACGCTGAATACCACGACCATTACCCCGCACGAAAAAGCCGTCCAGATCAACCTTGACCGCCGTTTCTATGGTACCTTCGCCGAGATCGGCGCGGGGCAGGAAGTGGCGCGCTGGTTCTTCCGCGTGGGCGGCGCCGCCGGCACGCTGGCCAAGACGATTTCCGCCTACGACATGGGATTCTCCGACGCCATCTACGGCAAGGGCGAGCGCTACGTCAGCATGCCGCGCATGATGAACATGCTCGATTACGAATTCAAACTGCTCATCGAACGCCTGGGCGAGAAGCGCGGCGCGCAGACTTCCTTCTTCGTTTTCGCCGACACCGTCTCCGCGCGCAATTATCTTGGCACGAACGAGTGCCATGGCTGGCTCGGCGTCAAGTTCCAGCTCCAGCCGCAGGCCGAGCCGAGCGAAATCGTCATCCACGTCAACATGCTGGATAAGGAAAACCTCCAGCAGCAGGAAGCGCTCGGCATCATTGGCGTCAACCTCTGCTACGGCGCGTTCTACCTCCACAGCGAGCCGGAAAAACTTATCGCCTCGCTGCTCGACGGCCTCTCCACATCGCGGCTCGAGGTCGACATGATCAAGTTCATCGGACCCTATTTCAGCAATGTCGACAACCGCCTTATGGCGCTGCAACTCGTCGAGAAGGGCCTCTCCAACGCGGCGTTGATCGGCGCGAATGGGGATGTGCTCCAGCCCTCGGAAGTCCTGCACAAGAAGCCGATTCTCATCGAGCGCGGCAGCTTCCGCCCGGTGACCTACGTCAACCTCGACATGGTCGATGGCGCGCGCGAGCAGTTCCTCACTGACGCCGATACAAAGGAGGACGGCATTATCGAGCTGATGGAAATTACCATGAGCAACCTGCTCACCACCGGCACGATCGATCACCGCGACTTCCTGGCGCGCGCGGATACGATCAACGCGGTGGGCAAGATGGTGCTCATCTCCAACTACGCGGAATACTACAAACTTGCTGCCTACCTGCAGCGCTACACCAAAAGCCGCATCGGCATCGTGCTCGGCATCCCGAATTTGAAGGAGCTCTTCGACGAGAAGTACTACGAGTTGCTCGAGGGCGGCATTCTCGAATCGTTCGGGCGGCTCTTCAAGAACGACCTCAAGCTCTATGTCTATCCATTCATGGACCCGGCCTACCCGGAGCTGACCACGATCAAGAATATGGATGTGCCGGAGCACGTCACGCATCTCTTCAAGCACCTGGTCCAGAGCGGCTATATCGAGCAGATCGAAAAGGTCCACCGCGAGTACATGGGCATCTTCTCGCGCGCGATCTTGACCAAAATCCGCAACCGCGACGCGTCGTGGGAGAAGATGGTGCCGGAGCAGGTGGCGACGGTCATCAAGAAGAACGCCTTCTTCGGGTATCGACCGTAGGCTCTTCGCGGAAACTCCGTCGCCGCAAGCGGCGGGTTTACGGCGGGGATGTCACATTATCCCGACATCGTGTGAACTCACTTCCAGCTCGCGCGAGCCTCGTGCTATTGCTTAGCTCATGATGCGGGTGATTGTTCTGGGGGGGCTTCTTTTATCCGTTGGCATGGTGCGGGCGGT
>CAZZWT010000359.1:0-2673 GCA_964657775.1 uncultured Candidatus Methylacidiphilales bacterium
ATATCGTGCGGATCGATCGACAAGTAAGGCACCTCCCAGACGCCGTCGGGATGTGCCGTGCGGTCCTTCAGCCCCTTGTTGATGGCGTCCTGGTGCGAGCCGGAGAACGCCGTGAAAACGAGATCGCCGCCATACGGCCAGCGCAACGGCACGTCGAGTTTCGTCCACTTTTCGTAATTGTCGCGGATTTCGCGGATGTTGCTGAAATCAAGCTTCGGATCGTCGCCCTGCGTGAACAGATTTAGCGCGACCGTGACGATATCGAGATTGCCCGTGCGCTCGCCGTTGCCGAAGAGCGTCCCCTCCACGCGCGCCGCGCCGGCCAGCAGGCCCAGCTCCGTCGCCGCCACGCCGGTGCCGCGATCGTTGTGCGTGTGCAGGCTGATGATCGACCGTTTCGGGTATTTGAGATGCTTGATGAACCACTCGATCTGATCGGCGTGCTGGTTCGGCATCATCAACTCCACCGTGTTCGGCAAATTGAAGATGATCGGGTCTTCCTCGGTATAGCCCCAGGTTTCGCCGACCGCCTCGCAAACTTCCAGCGCGAAATCGGTCTCGGTGGCGGAGAAACTCTCCGGTGAGTACTCGAAGCGGATCTTCGTGCCGGGCACCATCTTCACACGATCGCGGACGTGCTTCGTTCCAGTGACCGCAATATCGAGCACGCCCTTTTTATCCAAGCCGAATGTGATGCGGCGCTGCGCCGGCGAGGTCGAATTGTAGAGATGTACGATCGCCCGCGGCGCGCCCTTGATCGACTCGAAAGTCCGCTCGATCAACTCCTCCTTGCACTGCACCAGCACCTGCACCCACACGTCGGCGGGGATGCGGTTCTCCTCGATCAACCGGCGCGTAAAATCGAATTCGATTTGCGACGCGGAGGGAAAACCGATCTCGATTTCCTTGAAGCCGATCTTCACCAGCATGTCGAAATACTCGAGCTTCTCCTCCACGCTCATGGGCACGGCGAGCGCCTGGTTGCCGTCGCGCAGGTCGACGCTGCACCAAGTGGGGGCGTGGTCGATCGTGCGCGAGGGCCACTCGCGCGTCGTCATTTTGAAGCCCGGAAAGGGCCGGTATTTCGTGGTCGGGTTGATCATAATGTCTTTCTTTGTCGTGGGCGCTTTTTAACAGGAAAACATGAAATCATGAAGGACATGAAAAGGAAGAAGGGGCTGGCAAACCTTTCTTCTTCAATCTGCCCTCCTCCTGTATTTCATGATTTCATGTTTTCGTGTTAAAAATTCTTGGAACTATCGGTTGATGACAACACGCCGAAAATAAGAAACCCCGAGGGATCCGCTCATTTCAGCGGGCCGTCGGGGTTGATGTTTTTCTTGGAGTTAAAGCGGGCTTAGTTCGGTAAAACCTAAATCAGATCGCTCCCCCCAAGCCCGTTCGGCCCGGAAGAAGAAGCGTAAGTCGAAGCGACAGCGCGTTGATCTGCATGACCAGTAGTTAGCATGAGGGCCGCACAATTGCAACTCCGCACATTACTTCACTCGCTCGAGCGTAACGCGACCGTAGGGGGTGACAGTGCCCTTCTGGTCGAAGTCCAACTTCCAAGTCCAGGTGTCATTCGCGGAAATATAGGTAAAAATGTCCGTGAAGGTGCTGTCGCCGTCGCGGAAGGCAAAGGGGATGGCGTCATCGGTGGGCTTGGCGCGACCGATGGTCATCGGCGAAATGCCCCCGAAATTGTCCAGCGCGACGCAGCGATATCCTTTCGCTTTCGCGTCCCAGCAAATGTAAACGCTCGATTCGTACTCCGGCGCACCCTTCTCATTCTTTTCCCGAGCGACGTCGCGCAGCAGGACGTATTGATGCTGTAGGACCCACTCGGCCTCGACGTCATGCACCGCCGGCTTGTTCATCATCGTTCCTGTCATCACCCATTTTCCAACCAAGTGATCGAGCAGCGATTCTCCTGCTGCCGCCTTGTCCTCGGCGAGGGCGGCCTGCATCAGCGTCGCATAAAGACAAATTACCCAGAGAATTACCGCCAGATACCTGCTGTTGGTTTTCATGACATAGGTGAATTAGAGCTTCGATCCGCGATGGTCGATTTAAATTTCTCGGGCCAGGATAAGACGCGAAAAAGGCGCCAGCACTTCCTTTTCCTCACTACCCATTTTCAGCTGCATGACGCCCGCGCTGTTACCGGCGCCGCTGCAGACGATCAACGCCCCCCTAGCAAACCAGGGCGAAATACTTAATCATGGCAAAGGCAACTCCACCGCATGCCCGCCGCGCGCGCTCAAGTTCACCGCCTCCACAAACTCCATATACCGAACTCCGGTCTCGAAGCTCGGTTCGGGGTGGCCTCCCTGCACGACGGCGTCGATGAAGTCCTTCTCCACCGTCCAGCTCGTTTCCAGTTCGGCGGGAATATCGAGCACATGCAGCTTCTTGTCGCCGCGCCGCGCGCCGTGGATCTCGTCCTTCGTGAAATTGTAGACCAGCGTGCCGTCGCGGCCGTAAATCGTCAGCGTCTCGTCGGGCGGGAATTGCGCCACGCCGCTCCACTCCAGCGTGCCGGCCACACCATTCGCCCACTGGCCGATGACGTGCACCACATCGGGCACATGCACCACGTAGCCTTCGCGTTTTGGAACGGAGACCTTCATCTGGGCGTGCAAGCGGCGCGGCGTGCCGAGCCAGTTTTGCAGC
>CAZZWT010000360.1:0-2620 GCA_964657775.1 uncultured Candidatus Methylacidiphilales bacterium
CCTCGTGGTGCCGTTGATCGTTGCCGGCGCGTTGGGGAATACCATCGAGCAGGCCGCAGATCAGGTCGCGGCGCTTGGCGTATTCGGCTACCATCTGCTCCACGCATTCCTGCGGGCCCTTGTAGGCGGCCAGCGCGCCTTTTTGCGCAAAGGAGGTCGGGTTCGAAGTCGAGTGGCTCTGCAGCGAGTCGATCGAGCGCGCGACACCTTCCGGCGCGGCGACGTAGCCGAGGCGCCATCCGGTCATCGCGTAGGGCTTGCTGAAACCGTTCACAGTCAGGGTCAAATTGTAGACGTCCTTGCTCAGCGTCGCGATGCTGACGTGCTTGGCTCCATCATAGATGAGCTTCTCGTAAATCTCATCGGCGAGAATCAGGATGTCTTCATCGAGCGCGACATCGGCCAGGCCGGCCAGTTCGTTCTCGGTGTAAACCGAGCCGGTCGGGTTGCCGGGCGTGTTGATGATGATCATCTTCGTCTTCGGCGTCATCGCGTCGCGGAACTCATCCGGCGTGATCTTGTAATTGTTCTCGGCCTTGGTCGAGACAATGACCGGCACGGCGCCGACGAGCTTCGCCATCTCAGGATAGCTGAGCCAATAGGGCGCGGGGATGATGACCTCATCGCCCGGGTCGAGCGTGGCGAGCATGGCGTTGAAGCAGGCATGCTTCGCGCCGCAGGTGACGATGATCTGCGAGGGCTTGTAATCGAGTCCATTGTCGGCCTTCAGCTTTTCGCTGATGGCGGCGCGCAGCTCGGGGATGCCGGAGGAAGGCGTGTACTTGGTGAACCCGGCATCGAGCGAGCCCATGGCCGCGGCCTTGATGTGCTCCGGCGTATCGAAATCGGGCTCCCCGGCGCCGAAGCCGATGACGTCCTGGCCTTCGGCCTTCATGGCCTTGGCTTTGCTATCGATGGAAAGTGTAAGTGACGGGGTGAGTTCTTGGACGCGTGTGGAGGGTTCCATAAATAGTATTTTCGGTGAAACGGGTGAAGGGTAATTCAAGCACGACTGGCGGACATGCGCCAGTATTTAAGCCAGACTTTTATGCTTAATCTTCGGGCGCTTAGTCTTGGTAGAAACTTTCGATCAGGGATTTGAAGTTGTTTTCGCGAATCTTGACGATGCCCATTTCGCGGCGGGCATTATCGGCGGAATCGGAGGCATGCGCAGCGTTGACCATGATGGTCGAGCCGAACTCGCGGCGGATCGATCCGGGAGGCGCCTTGGCGGGATCGGTCGGCCCGAGGACCTCGCGGATTTTGCGCACGGCGTCGATGCCCTCGTAGATCACGATGATGCACTTCTCCGTGCCGGGCTCGGTGCGGTCCGTGCCCTTGGTCTCGAGCGAGGTGTGGCCGGTCATGAAGCGGACGATGTTGTGGAATTGCTGCTCGCCGGCGAGTGGGCCGAGCAGTTCGCTGATCTTGGCCTGCATCTCCGGCGTGACGGGTAGATTGAGCGCCGAGGTCAGCAAATCCTTCGCCCGCTCGCCAATCGTGCCGGCCAGCGCCTTCTTCAGCACATCGCGGACGGGGCCGTAGAACTCCTCGGCCTGCGCGACCGACATGCGGTGCACCTTGATGCCGGTGATGGCCAGGCCGGTGCGGGAGAAAATATCGAGGATGTTACCCGGGCGGCCGTTGGGGAACTTGAAATTGTCGGGCTTGATGATGACGAGCGTGCGCTCGTGGCGCGGATCGCTTACCGTCGGCACGGCCTTCTCCAGCACGCCGCCGTCGGAGTCGCTGTACTTGGCCCAAATCTTGAGCTTGGTCCGGGCTTCCTCGAGATTGGGCGAGGCCAGGACGGCGGGCTCGAAGTACTTCACGGAGCCGTCCCGGTTATACACGATGTCCCCATAGGTATCTCTGATCGACAAACCGCCGAGAAAGTTTTCCTTAAAAGTGCCGACCGTCTCGCGAATGCGGCGCACCGCGTTCTCCCCGCGGAAGAGAAGCATCATACATCGCTCGCGCACGCCGGTGACGGGATCGGGCGCGAGATTCTCCTTCACGTAATCGCGGATGAGCTCCTGAATCTTGTGGTTCTCGGGATCGCCATCGGTGACGATGTTGGCCGCATACTCATCGATCAGCGCCTGGCTCGGCGCGAACATCTGCGCCCCGACGAGGTCGAGCGAGGTACGTGTCAACAACCGGGCTAAGACGCCGCCCGTACGCGATTTATAGATCGTGTAGGGGTTGATGATGACGTAACTGAGTTCTTCTGCCATAGGGGGTAATGACCGTAAAGCTTTGGGAAGCAGGGGTCAAACGTATTGTTACGCCTCGGGTGGCCCGGACAACTTGTTGTCCGGATGGCGGAGGGGAGCGAAGCCACAGGAGGTCGCCGGTGGTTTGCGCTGCAACCGAACCGTTGCTCGGCAATTTCCGTGACCTCCTGTTCGCGTGGAATGAGTCCACGCGAACCCGGACAACAAGTTGAGACCTCTGCGAAAGTCCGTCTGAATAAGCCGGAGGCTTTACAGAGCCGTAGCCGGTGGTCAGACCGGCAGCAGCGGTCGCCACCACCGGTACCCGAACAAAAATTTGTGACAACCCCGAAGCAACTGTGTTGTGGAAAAAGATTAGGCCGTCGGTAAAGCGAGAGGTTTGA
>CAZZWT010000361.1:0-2497 GCA_964657775.1 uncultured Candidatus Methylacidiphilales bacterium
TTTCCGCGACTTGCAGGTGCTCTATAATCTCCAGTGGACCGGCTTCTCCGCCGCGCGCCGCTTTCCCGAGTTGCAGACGCTGCGCGAGAAGGGCCGCGACTTCACCGAGCAGGAGAAGATCATGGTGCTCGATATCCACAAGGAGATCCTGGGCCTCGTCCTGGGCGAGTACCGCGCCGCCGCCGAGCGCGGGCAGATCGAGCTCACCACGACGCCCTATTTTCACCCCATCATGCCGCTGGTCTACGACACGCACATCGCGCGCCGCTGCCAGCCGGGGTCACCGCTGCCCTCGCCGTTTTCCGCGCCGGAGGATGTGCGCGCGCAGCTCCGTCTCGCGCAGGAGTTGCATGAGAAAGTCTTCGGGAAAAAGGCGCGCGGGCTCTGGCCCTCGGAAGGTTCCATTGCGCCGGAGATCGTCCCGCTCATGGTCGAGGCCGGGTTCGATTATTTTTGCTCCGACGAGGGCAATCTCTTCCGCAGCCTGAAGAACGACCCGTCGTGGAATTCGCGCATGGTCGATCACCTCGTGCTCTTCCAGGGCTGGCGGATTCACGCCTACGAGAAAAACATCCAAGCCCTTTTTCGCGAGCGTCCGCTATCCGATTTCGTCGGCTTCGATGCGGCGCGTAACGAGACCTCCAAGGCCGTCTCGCACCTCATCGATAATTTGAAAAACATCGCCAAGGCCGTACCGGAAAACGGTGTCGCGCCGCTCATCCTCGATGGCGAGAACGCGTGGGAAGCGTTCCTCGATGGTGGCGAAGCGTTCTTGAGGTCCTTCTACCGCGCGCTCATCGATGCGCCTGATTTGCATATGTCCCGCCTCGGCGATTACTTCGACGCGAATCCCGCGCAGGTCGAGACGTGCTACCTCCATTCCGGCTCGTGGATCCGCAGCGATTTCGACATCTGGATCGGCGACGCCGAGGAAAATAAAGCGTGGGAATGGCTGAAGGAAACGCGCCACTTTTTGGTCGAGCGCATCGCGCAGGGCAACATCGCGCCCGAACGGGCAGAGGAAGCGTGGTGGGAAATCTACGCCGCCGAGGGCAGCGACTGGTTCTGGTGGTACGGCCCCGACTTCACCATCGACACCGACTTCCTCTTCGACGAACTCTTCCGGCTGCACCTACAAAACGTCTATCGCATCCTCGACATCGAGCCGCCTGCGCACCTTGATGTGCCCATATGCCTGCCCAGCTCAGACCTCGGTTACTCGAAACCGCTGCGCCTGCTCTCGCCCACGGTCTCGGGCCAGACAGAGCGCTACTTCAACTGGCTCGGCGCGGGCCAGCTTGACCTCACCACGCAGCAGACCGCCATGTTCCAGGGCGACCGCATTGGCCAGACGCTCCTCTTCGGTTTCGGCGCGAACGATTTTTTCCTGCGCCTCGACCTGACCCGCCTGCCCGAAGCCATCACCATCCGCTTCCTGCTGCCACATCCCGCGCGCGTCACCTTCCGCCAGACGGCGCCGAATCAGGTCGGCATCCTTTTCGAGACCAGCGGCGATGGCGTCCTCTTTGTGCCCACGCCGGCGGAGAAACTGCGCGCGCATTGGGGCCGCTCGTTCGTCGCGTCAATCCCGCGCGACATCCTGCGCGTCGAGCCGGGCCACGAGTTCGCCTTCTTCGTGCAACTGCTGGAAAGCGGTCTGCAACGCGAGCGCTACCCCGAGCGCGGCGCGATCGAGATCACCGCGCCGGGCAAGGATTTCGAATCCGAGCAGTGGTTCGTCTAACCGCCCGCCGCCTCAGCGATAACCGGGGAGATGCTTCTTTTCGGAAGCAAACAGCTCCAGCGTCATCGCCTTGATCTCCGCCGGCGAACAAGTCGCCGCCGTCAACGGATCGAGCATGAGCGCATGGATCGCCGCCTCCTTGCTCCGCTGAATCGCGGCCGTCGCGCCGAGATCGATCATGGCCATGTTCGAGGCACAAAGCGCCGCCATTTGCGGCGGGAGCGCTCCATATCGGGTCGGATTCAATCCGTTCCGGTCGATCATGGTCGCCACTTCCACCACGCCATCGGCGGGCAGATTTGTGATCAGCGTACCCCCCTCTCCCGTCGAGTTCATGACGTTGCCATGGATGCGGAAAGGAGCATCTTTCTCCCGTGACTCGATGATCCAGCTCGCATATTCCCAACTCCGCTTCCAATCCATCGGCTCGCCGCCCTTGAGCATGGCAAGGCGGGATTTGTCCGCCTCGGCCCGCCACTTGGGCCAGTTGTTCACGTAAAAACCCGACTCCCCGTCATAAGCGGGACGCGCATACCGCGCAAGCAGGTCCTTGCGCTTGCGGTAGTAGGGAAGGTATTCCGAAAGGTGACCGCTCGATTCCGTGATGAAAGCCCCAAAGTGCAGCATCATGTCTTTTCGCACAATGTCGGTCTGGTCGGGACCATCCGCATAGACATCGGCGCGAGCTTTGTCCATCAGCAGCGGATACAAGCTTTCGCCATTATGCTCCAATTTCGTGAACCATGCCAGATG
>CAZZWT010000362.1:0-2485 GCA_964657775.1 uncultured Candidatus Methylacidiphilales bacterium
TTCGCGGTGGAAGGCGTCGGGCTCTACCTGCGCAAGCATTGGGCGGAGTACCTGGTCGTCCTCATCAGCGGCTCCTTGTTGCCCGTGGAAATTTACGAGCTTTACGTCAAGCTGGCGTTGTGGAAGTTCGTCGTCGTCACCGGAAATCTCCTCATCGTTTGCTACCTCATCCACCGGCTCGTGCTCGACGCCAAATTCAAGGCCCAGAAACGCCGAGCCGAGCAAGAGAGACAAATGGCGTCCGATGCCGCCGCGCGTCCCGATGCGGTGGTCAATCAAGTCCCCTAATTTCTGCGGCAGGCCGATGGCCCGTCCATTTCCATGACTGATCATAAACTGGACGCCCTGACCCAACCCAAAAGCCAGCCGAAGCGGCCCCGTCGCGGCAAGGCGTTCCTCAAGGGCTTGAAATCGCCCAAGGGCGTACTCCTCTGGATCATGGTTGGCCTGCTTATCGCGGGCATCTCGGTCTTCACGCTCGCCTACACGTACTACAGCGCGCGCGCCGGGCTGATCAATATCGACATCGTGAAGGAGATGCCCCAGGCCTCGATTCTCTACGATTCGCAGGGCCGCCCTTTCAGCCGCTTCTTCGATGAGAACCGGGTCGCCTTGCCGATCAACGAGCCGGTGCCGGTGTTGTTGAAGCGCGCCGTGGTCGACACGGAGGACCGCCGCTTTTACGACCACGGCGGGATCGATCCGCTCGGCATCGCACGCGCGGCGGTGGTGAATCTCGTCCATCGCGGCGGGCGCCAGGGCGGCAGCACGATCACGCAGCAACTCGCGCGCAACAGCATCGGCCAGATGCAGCGGACCTATGACCGCAAGCTGCTCGAGATCTTTCTCGCCCATCGCATCGAGCTCCGATACACGAAGGAGCAAATCCTCCGCTATTATCTCGACCGGATTTATTTCGGGCAGGGCCTCTACGGCGCGGAGACAACCGCGAACGCCTTCTTTGGCATCCCCGCGAGCAAACTCAACATCGCCCAGTGCGCGCTGCTGGCCGGCATGATTTCGAGCCCTAACGCCTCGTCGCCGTGGAAGGACATCAACATGGCCAAGGCGGCCCGTGATCGCGCGCTGGATCGCATGGTCAAGGCGGGCGACATCACGCCGGCCCAAGCCGATGCCGCGCAAAAAGCGCCGCTCGCGTTGCGCCCCCGGCCCGACTTCGGCGGCGGCTTCGCGACGAGCGAAGTGCGGCGTCAGCTCGAGACCATTCTCGACTCGACCACCATCCAGCAGGGCGGGCTCAAGATATTCACGACGATTGATTCCAAGCTGCAGGGCATCGCTGAGAACGTGCTGACCGCCCGCATCCAGGACATCGAGAAGTCGAAGGGCGAGACGCATACCAACGGTTTCGGCGACCCGAACACGGGGCTGCCGGATGAGGATGTGCTCGAGGGCGCGTTCTTTGCCGAAGACCCGGCCAACGGGGCGATCCGCGCCGTGGTGGGCTCGCGCGATTTCTCGCTCAGCCAATACAACCGGGCGATGCAGGCGCGCCGGCAGATTGGTTCCACCATCAAACCTTTGATTTACGCCACCGCATTCGCCGAAAAAAATTACTGCCCGGCCAGCACGATTGACGCATCGAAGTTCGACCTGACCAAGGCGCGTAACGGCGTCCTGCCGCCCGGCGATCCGCCGGATCCGATTCGCATTAACGACGCGCTCGTCCGCTCCGACGATCCGGCTGCGGTGCGCATGGGCATCATCATCGGGCCGGAGCTGCTCAATTCCTATGCGCACCAATGCGGCGTCACCAGCGACATCCCGGCGTTCCCTTCCAGCTACCTTGGGGCGTGCGACGTCAGTCTCAACGAGCTCACCGGCATCTATGCTGTCTTTGCCGACCAAGGCGTTTTTGTGAAGCAGCACATCGTGGTGCAGGTGCTCGATGAACGGGGGCAAATCATCTACCAATACAAGGGCGAGGCGCATCGCGTCTTCACCGCGCAAGTCGCGCGGCAGGTCACCGGCATGATGCAGAACGTGCTCGATTTCGGCACGGGCGCCCCGGTACGGCAGCAGTTCGGCTTCAACGCGCCGGCCGCGGGCAAGACCGGCACGACGAACGATTACAAGGACGCGCTCTTCGAGGGCTTCACCACGCATCTTGTCGCGGGGGTCTGGATCGGCTACGACAAGCCGCGCGAAATCATGCCGGGCGGCTACGCGGCGACGGTCGCGCTCCCGGTTTGGGCCAACGTGATGAAGCAGATCAAGGACAGCTATCCCGCCGGTGATTTCCCCGTGCCGCCCGGTTTGCAAACGATGAGCGTGGGCGGAGGATTCTTCGGCCACGGCCAGCGCTATTATCTCACGTCCAGCCAGCGCGCGATGCTCGATCGCGAGCCCGACCTGCCTACCGCGGCCGGCGAAGATGCCCAACAAGCGCCCCCCAGCGGGCGCAATATCATCGACAGTTTCTTGAATCTCTTCAAGTGAGCAAGGGGAGGGGTGACCCGGGCTA
>CAZZWT010000363.1:0-2405 GCA_964657775.1 uncultured Candidatus Methylacidiphilales bacterium
CCGGCGCAAGGGCCTGCGCCGGCTACCTTTTAATTCGCGACGGGCGTGGTGGTCGCGCCACCGCCGTCCGCATCGCGCCGCTCTTTGATCATCGCCTTCAGCTTTTCTTTCTGTTCGGGAGTCAGCAAGGCAACGATCTGCTGGCGGCGTTCTTTACCTGCCGGCACCGTGGTGAAAATATCCTTGATCTTGGCCTTTTGGTCATCGTTCAGGTCGAGCTGCGCGAGGTCGGCCTTCAGTTTCTCGAGGCGCGCACCTTTGTCGCCGGTGGGCGTTGTCGTCGCGGGAGCCGATAAGTTCGCTGTCGCGGAATCGTCGGCACGGGTCACTTGGAACGGAATCGCAACGAGGGCCGACCCAACCAAAAGCAGGGCAGAAAAAGGCGTCTTCATACCCTCTCAGACGACCTAAAAGGCAAATGGTTACAGGTCACCCAAAATAAAGTTTGGGCGCTCCGCCTAGTAGGTGATCGCGCTGAAGACTGGATACTTTTCCAGCTTCTCGCGGCCGTTGAGGAAACCGAGCTCCACCAGAAACGCGAGCTCGACGATTTCGCCGCCGCATTTCTCGACCAGCTTGGCCGCGGCTTCCGCCGTGCCGCCGGTGGCAAGCAAGTCGTCAATGATCACCACGCGCTGGTTTTGCTCCACGCCATCGATGTGCATCTCCAGCGTGCCCTGGCCGTACTCGAGTTCGTAATCATGCGCGTGCGCCTTGTAGGGCAGCTTGCCCTTCTTGCGCACGATGGTCAGCCCGATGCCGAGATAGTGCGCCAGCGCGCCGCCGAAAATAAAGCCGCGCGCGTCGATCGCCACGATCCGCTCCACGCTCTTGCGCTGGTAACGCTCCGCAAAAATCGTCACCGCCAGGCGAAACAATTGCCCGTTGGCCAGGATCGGGGTGATGTCCTTGAAGATAATCCCCGGCTTTGGGAAATCGGGCACATCGCGGATGCTCCCCTTCAGGCGGTCCATCGCGCTTTTGAAGGACGTGCTCATGCCGGTTTTAATTTGTCCTGTTTATCGAGGGCCCGCTTGATCTTCCGCAGCGCAATATTTTGTAGCTGCCGGATGCGCTCGCGCGTGACCTTGAACTTTCGGCCCACTTCTTCAAGTGTCATTTCCTTTTTGCCATCGAGACCAAAGCGCAGCGTGATGATCTTCAGCTCGCGCTCGTCCAACACGTGCAGTAAATCCATCACCGCCTTGCGGAGATTCTTGTCGCTGAGCATGTCGGAAGGCATGTGCGCCGCCTCGTCGCCGATCATATCGCCGAGCGATGCGCCGTCTTCCTCCTGGCCCACGGTCGCGTCCAACGATGCCGGGCGAATTGCCGCGGTGCGCAGTTGCGCGATTTTGCCGGGCGCCATGTTCAGCTCCTCGCCCAACTCCTCGTCCGTCGGCTCGCGGCCAAATTCCTCGGCCAGTTGCATGCCGACACGGCGCATGCGCGCGATCTTATCGACCAAATGCACGGGCAGGCGGATCGTCTTGCTCTGGTTGGCCAGCGCGCGCTTGATCGATTGCTTGATCCACCACGCCGCATAAGTGCTGAGCTTGCCACCCTTCTTCGGGTCGAAGCGCTCGACGGCCTTCATCAAGCCGATGTTGCCTTCGGAAATCAAATCGAGCAGCGGCAGCCCGTAGGAGGCGTAGTCGTGCGCGATCTTCACGACGAGGCGCAGGTTCGCCTTGATCATTTGTTGGCGCGCCGCCTGGTCGCCCCGTTTGATGCGACGGGCAAGTTTCACCTCTTCCTCGCGCGTGAGCAGGGGTGTTTGCCCAATCTCGCGGAGGTAAATCTTTATCCCTGAGTCGCCGTCGTCCGAATACATAAAAAAGTGGCCGCCCTGGCCGGTTGTGCCGACCGTTTCGAGCATGATGCACGCCGGGGGCAATGCAACCTTTAAATTTTGATACTGAGGAAGCAGGACCAAATTCCCAAATTATTCCAAATTAACCCAATTCGGGACGGGCGAGGTTACCTGCGAGGTAATGCCGTCACCCGTCCAAAAATTTGGTTAATTTTGTCCCATTTGGAAATTTGGTTATGCCTTTCTAAGACTCGTCCGCCAGCGCCGCCTGGGCCGCCGCCAAGCGCGCGATGGGCACGCGGAACGGGGAGCAGGAAACGTAGGTCAGGCCGATGTCGTGGCAGAACTTCACCGACGACGGTTCGCCGCCGTGTTCGCCGCAAATGCCGAGCTTGATGTCGGGGCGCGTTTTGCGGCCCTTTTCAATCGCGATCTTCATCAGCGAGCCCACCCCGGTCTGGTCGACCGTGGCAAACGGATTCTGCTTCACGATCTCGAGGTTCTGGTAGGCGGGCAGGAACGAGCCGGAGTCGTCGCGGCTCATGCCGAGCGTCGTCTGGGTCAGGTCGTTCGTGCCGAAGCTGAAGAACTC
>CAZZWT010000364.1:0-2362 GCA_964657775.1 uncultured Candidatus Methylacidiphilales bacterium
TACGATTTTAGATGATTTGCGGACGGTGGCGCGGAGGTGCCAGATGAGTCGGCGCGAAGTAAAACATCGCGACTCGCACCGGCCGTTCCCAAGTAAAACCTGGGAACGAGGGGAAGCCAAGGTCAGGCCGGGGGCTGACCCTCCGGGATTAGAAGGGCAGCGGGAAGCGCGCCGTGATCTTGCGGACGTGATCGCGGATCGCCTCGATCTTCGCGCTGTCGGCGCGGTGCTCGATGGCTTCCTCGATCAGGTTCGCGATGTCGAACATCTCGTCCTCCTTCATGCCGCGCGTGGTGACCGCGGGCGTGCCGAGGCGGATGCCGCCCGCCTTGAAGGGGCTCTGCGTGTCGAACGGGATCGCGTTCTTATTCACCGTGATGCCGGCGTGGTCCAGGACATCGGAGACCTCCTTGCCCGTGATGTTCTTCGGCTGCAGATCGACGAGCATGAGATGGTTGTCCGTCGTGCCGGAGACAATGCGGAAGCCGTTCTTCTTCATTCCCTCGCACAGCGCCTTGGCGTTGCGCACGACCTGCTGCTGGTAGGCCTTGAACTCGGGCCGCAACGCTTCGGCGAAGGCGACCGCCTTGGCCGCGATGACATGCATGAGCGGTCCGCCTTGCACGCCCGGGAAAACCTGCGAGTCGATTTCCTTCGCATATTTCTCCTTGCAGAGAATCAGTCCGCCGCGCGGTCCGCGCAAAGTCTTGTGCGTGGTCGTCGTGACGAAATCGGCGTAGGGCACCGGCGAAGGATGTACACCCGCGGCGACGAGACCGGCGATGTGCGCCATGTCGATAAAGAGATAGGCTCCCACCGCATCGGCGATCTTCCGCAGCCGCGCGAAATCGATAAATCGCGAGTAGGCCGACGCCCCCGCCGTGATCATCTTCGGCCGCACTTCCTTCGCCTGCGCCTCGAGCGCATCATAATCGATCGTCTCCGTGTCCTTGCTCACACCGTAGTGCACAACGCGGTAGAACTTGCCCGAGAAATTCATCTTGTGGCCGTGGGTCAGGTGACCGCCATGCGCCAGGTCCATGGTCAGGATCAAATCGCCCGGCTGCAGCATGGCGAAGTAAACCGCCGCATTCGCCTGCGAACCCGAGTGAGGCTGAACGTTCGCGTGGTCCACGCCGAAAAGCTGCTTCGCCCGCGCGATGGCCAGGTCCTCGACCACATCGGCATTCTCGCAGCCGCCGTACCAGCGCTTGCGCGGGTAACCCTCGGCATACTTGTTGGTCAGACAGGAACCCTGCGCTTCCATCACCGCGCGGCTGGTGAAATTTTCCGAGGCAATCAGCTCGATGTTATCGTGCTGGCGCGCGTACTCGTCCTGCACCGCCTTGAAAATGGCCGGATCAGCCTCCGAGAGGGTCGGCTTGTGCGTGGTGACGGGGGCGGAAGGGGCGGTAGTTTGTTTGGGTTCCATGGCTTTGGGGGTACTTTCGATGACCTCACCACTATACGCGGTATTCACCCACGCATCGAGAATTTCCTTCAGGCGCTTGCCGCGAATTTCCTGCGAGGCGATACACAAAACGTTGGCGTCGTGCTGCTCTCGACTGAGGCGCGCCATGTCAACATTATGGGCCAGAACGGCGCGAACGCCGGCGACTTTATTCGCCGCGATGCTCAAGCCAAAGCCCGTCCGGTCGATAAGAATGCCGGTATCGGCCTGCCCAAGCGAAACGGCCCGCGCCACGCGCGTGGCAATCTCGGCCGAGTTGGATCCGCCCACGTCCTCGAACGGATAGCCATTATGATCGAGCCAAGTGCGGACCTGCTCCTTCAGCTCCGTTCCATCCTTGTCCGCCGCGAGTGCGACCTTTTTCAACGCCGTCACGCGCGTCTCGTCGTGGGTGGAGCGGAGCACGAGATCGAGCAGGCGCGGCAGCGCCTCGCGGATTTGATCGCGGCATTCGCGATATACTTCCCTCGACTGGCCGATCGGATCGGACACTTCGCGCTCCATCACCGGCAGATCGGTCTCGAATTCGCGCAGGAGGAAGGTCTTCTCCGCCGCGGAGGGAAAAAGAAGCAGCATCGAATCGAGATGGCCATAGGTCATCACGAAGATGAAGTCGGCCTTGCGGACGAGATCGGCCATCAGCGGCTTGCTGCGGATGTTGCGGATATCCATGCCCAGCTCGGCCATCACTTCCACGGAGTGGGGACTAGGCGGCTGGCCCCCCACCGCGCCGATGCCAGCGGAGGTCACTTCGATGTCGCGGCGTCCCCGGACCAAATCGGCAAAAAGTCCCTGCGCCATCGGGCTGCGACAGATGTTGCCGGTACAGACGAAAAGGACGTTTCTCATGCGAGGGTGGGGAGACAAGATAGAACCGAAGTATCAACCAGT
>CAZZWT010000365.1:0-2328 GCA_964657775.1 uncultured Candidatus Methylacidiphilales bacterium
CTCGTGTTTGGTAAACGCGCGGGCGAGTTCGCGGCAAAGTTCGCGAAGGAAAATGGCGAGGTGAAGATCGACGAGGCGCAGATTGAGGCGGCGGCCCAGGAAGCGCTTGCGCCCTTTGAGCGCGGGGCGTCTTCCGGCGGCAGCGCGGAGGGGCCCTACCAAGTCCAGCGCGAACTGCAGGACATGATGCAAAATCTGGTCGGGATCGTCCGCACCGAAAGTGAAATGAAGCAGGCGGTCGAGAAGCTGGCCGTTCTAAAAGCCCAGGCGGACAAGGCCGCGGTCTACGGCCATCGCGAATACAATCCCGGCTGGCACACCGCGCTGGATCTGAAGCATCTGCTCACCGTTTCCGAAGCCATTGCGCTTTCCGCGCTCGACCGCAAGGAAAGCCGCGGCGGCCACTTCCGCGAGGACTACCCGGAGAAGAGCGCTGAGGGTGCAAAGGTCAACTCCGTCGTCTACAAGGATGCGGATGGCTCCATGAAATTACGCCGCGAACCGATTCCCCCGTTGCCGGAGGAACTGAAAGCGGTCATTGAGGAGATGGCAAAATGAGCGAAGTCAATTTCCAGATCTGGCGTTCGGGCGAAGAGGGGGCGGCGGGCAAGCTCGTCGAGTACAAAACGGAGGCCAGCGAAGGCATGGTCGTGCTCGATGTCGTCCACAAGATCCAGGCCACGCAGGCCAACGACCTCGCCTGTCGATGGAATTGCAAGGCGGGCAAGTGCGGTTCGTGCTCGGCCGAAATCAACGGCAAGCCGAGCCTCATGTGCATGACGCGGCTCGACATGATCGACATCACCAAGCCGGTGACGATCCACCCGATGCGCGCGTTCCCTTCCATCCGCGATCTCGTCACCGATGTCTCATGGAATTTCCGCGTCAAAAAGAAGATCAAACCGTTCAAGCCACGCCCGGCCGACAACCCGGACGGTACGTGGACCATGGCGCAGGCTGACGTCGAGCGCGTGCAGGAGTTCCGCAAGTGCATCGAGTGCTTTCTCTGCCAGGATGTCTGCCACGTCCTGCGCGACCACAACAAGCACGACGAATTTATCGGGCCGCGCTATCTCCTCTACACCGCCGCGCTGGAGATGCACCCGCTCGACACCGAGGACCGCATCCCCGAGCTCAAGCAGGCGCACGGCATCGGCTATTGCAACATCGGCAAGTGCTGCACCAAGGTCTGCCCCGAGCATATCACCATCACCGACAACGCGATCATCCCGCTGAAGGAACGCGTGGTGGATGAATTCTTCGATCCGCTCGGCTGGCTCTGGAAGATTCTGCGTCCGAAGGGGTAAAATGTTGGTGGCCGCCGCCGCACACGGAGCGGCGGTGCTCGGTGAAGCACGCTGACAAAACTCCGTCAGCCTGAGCGCAAGCGAAAGGCGAGGATCAGATGCTCCGCTCCGGATGACGGGGTTTTCGGAGAGGGCGTTTCAACGCCATTTGTTAATCACCGAGCAACGGGGCGGCCAGCTTTGAAGCAAAATCTGCTTCTACGAGTGAGGAAACGGTTCATCCTCAACCAGACCGCATGAATCGACTCGAATCTTTTTTCTCGGGGTCGCGCCGTGATGGGGTGCTCGGGTTAATTTTGCTCTTGGCGGTTTTCCTTGTCTACACGCCGGTGCGATTCGCTGGCTTTATCTGGGATGACGATGTCGTGATCACTGGCAACCCGGTCATCGTCGGCCCGCTCGGGTTGGCGGACATCTGGACCAGCGCAGCGGCCGACATCTGCCCGCTCACGCTCACCAGCTTCTGGGCCGAGCACCAACTCTGGGGCCTCGATCCCCTGCCCTATCATCTGGTCACCCTCGTGCTCCACCTGCTTTGCGCCCTCCTGCTCTGGCGCGTCCTTGTCGCCTTGGCGATCCCCGGCGCGTGGCTGGGCGCGGCGCTGTGGGCGTTGCACCCTGTGCAGGTCGAGACGGTCGCGTGGATCACCGAGATGAAGAACACGCAGAGTACCGTTTTCTACCTGCTTGCGATTCTCTGCTTCCTCCGGTGGCTGAAAGAAAAGCGCGAAGGTTCCTATGCTTTGACGCTGCTCTGCGCCGCGCTGGCGATGGCAAGCAAATCCTCCACCATCGTGCTGCCCGGCGTGCTGGGCCTTTGCGCGTGGTGGATCGACCGCCGCTGGAAGTGGAAGCACCTTGCCCGCCTCGCGCCCCTCGCACTGATGGCCGTCATGCCCGCGCTTCTCACGCTCTGGACGCAAAAGCTGCGCGGCCAGGGCCCGGAGGCGCTCCTCTTCGCACGAACAGGGCCGGAGCGTTTGGCCACGGCGGGCGACGCGATTTGGTTCTATTTGGGGAA
>CAZZWT010000366.1:0-2325 GCA_964657775.1 uncultured Candidatus Methylacidiphilales bacterium
TCCTGCACGCCGGGAATTTTCCACCACTGGTTCGTCACCACCGCGCGGTACCACGAGATCGCCTGCGCGCGCCGGTTGCGCCGGGTCAGGTGAAGATATTTCGCCGTCGGGAAAATCCACCGCAAGACCTGCCACGGCGCGCCAGCCCAGCCAACCTCGCGCGCGAGCGGCTCCACATGATGCCCATGGATCTTCATCCCGCACACGCCATTCTCCGTCATGCCGTTCAGCACTGCGGCGAAGGCGTAATCATCCAGCGAAATATCCGCCGGCAAAGACCACTCGCCCGCATAATCGCTGCGCCGTTCCGGGCAAAAGACCTCGCGCGGATGTCCCGCCACGCCGCTCGCCTCCAACCCCTCGCACAGCAGGTAGCTCCCCGTGCGCATCGTCGATGCCATGATATACGTCACCCGAGGTCCAGCCATAAGCCAATCCATCTAAGCTGGTTACTCCATGCTCCGCAAGAAACACCTTGTATCCTCCTACCGGAGCCGCTAGCGTTTCAGGCTCCCCACTTATTTTTTATGGAAACCATCGAGAAGATTCGCAACATCGCCATTATCGCCCACGTTGACCACGGCAAGACCACGCTCGTCGATCAACTCCTCCGC
This sequence comes from uncultured Candidatus Methylacidiphilales bacterium, assembly GCA_964657775.1. Lineage (GTDB taxonomy): Bacteria > Verrucomicrobiota > Verrucomicrobiia > Methylacidiphilales > UBA1321 > JABDGH01. The sequence goes on from CAZZWT010000366.1 coordinate 615, forward strand.
CAATCGGGCACGTTCCGCTCCAACCAGGCCGTGGTCGAACGCGTCATGGATTCCATGGATCTCGAACGCGAAAAAGGCATCACCATCAAGGCCAAGAACGCGGCGTTCCAATACAAAGACTATCACGTCAACATCGTCGACACTCCCGGGCACGCCGATTTCGGCGGCGAAGTGGAGCGTATTCTCAAGATGATCGACGGCGTCGTGCTCGTCGTGGATTCGCTCGATGGCCCGCAGGCGCAGACCAAGTTCGTGCTCCGCAAGGCGCTTGAAGTCGGCGCGAAGCCAATCGTGGTTATCAACAAGATCGACCGCGAAAATGCGCGCCCGCACAAGGTGCTGGATATGATTTTCGAGCTCTTTCTCGAACTTCACGCCACCGATGCGCAACTCGATTTCCCCACCGTTTACGCCTCGGCCAAGCTCGGCTTCGCGACCAAGGAGTGGAAGGGCCATTTGGATGACGAGACGCGTAACGCCGGCATGACCGCGCTCTATGAGACGATCATCGAGCAGATTCCGCCGCCGACCGCGAACCTGGACAAGCACTTCGAGATGCTCGTTTCCAATCTCGATTACTCCGATTACCTCGGCCGAATCGCCTATGGTAAAATCACCGGCGGCAAGGTGACGACGGGCGACAAGATCGTCTGTATTCACAAGGACGGCTCGAAGGAAAAGGGCACGGTCACGAAGCTTCTCTCGCATGCCGGTCTCGCCAAAATCGAGATTCCGATGGCCAGCGCGGGCAACATCGTGGGTCTGGCCGGTTTCGAGGAAATTTTCATCGGCGAGACGCTGGCGGATTCCGAGGAGCGCGAGGCCGTTCCGTTCGTCGACATCGATCCGCCCACGATCAAGATGCAGTTCGTCGTCAACGACTCGCCGCTGGCGGGCCGCGAAGGAAAATTCCTGACCGCGCGCCACATCCGCGACCGCCTCGTCCGCGAAACCCGCACCAACGTCAGCATCCTGCTCGCCGATACCGACGCGGCCGGCGTGTTCGAAGTCAGCGCGCGTGGGGAAATGCAGATCGCGATTCTCGTGGAGCAGATGCGCCGCGAAGGATTCGAAGTTATGGTTTCCCGCCCCGAAGTTATTTATCACAAGGACGACAAGGGCAACACGCTGGAGCCTTTCGAGACGCTTTACGTGGAGACGCCCGCCGACAAGCTGGGCGACATTCTGCAGAATCTCGCCAACCGCAAGGGCGAAATCACGAACATGAATCACCACGCCAACACCGTCTCGGTGGAAGCGACGATCCCGACCCGCGGCTTGATCGGCTTTGAAACCGACCTCGTCAACCTGACGCGCGGCGAAGGCATCATGAGCCACCTCTTCAAGGAATACGGCCCGAAGCTGGGCGAAATTCTCACCCGCCTCAACGGCGTGCTCGTCTCCATGGAAACGGGCGATGCGACCGGGTTCGCGATCAACAACATCCAGGAACGCGGCCGCCTCTTCATCAGCCCCGGCGACGCGATCTACGCCGGCATGGTCGTCGGCGAAAATTCCCGCCCGGACGATATGGCCGTGAATCCGTGCAAGGCGAAAGCGTTGACGAACATGCGCTCGCAGGGCGACGGCAAGGGCATCCAGCTCGACACGCCGATCAAGATGTCGCTCGAGCGCGCGCTCGAGTACATCGGACCGGACGAGTTCGTGGAAGCCACGCCGACCAGCCTGCGCCTCCGCAAAAAGATCCTCG
>CAZZWT010000367.1:0-2264 GCA_964657775.1 uncultured Candidatus Methylacidiphilales bacterium
CACCGGCTACGGCTCTGTAAAGCCTCCGGCTTATTCAGACGGACTTTCGCAGAGGACTCAACTCGTTGTCCGGATGGCGAAGCGATGAGCTGAGCTACGGGAGGTCACCGAAGATTGCTCATACCGTTGCAGTCGCATATCCCGGGCGACCTCCTGTTCGTGCGAAAGGATCGCACCAACCCGGACAACGAGTTGTCCGGGCCGCCCGATTCTGAAAATGCGCTGCCGTATCAGTCGCGAATCCTATCGGTTGCGCCTCGCGCAACCGTTCCGGCGCAGGGCCTGCGCCGGCTACCTTTTGAATCGTGCGCCCGGCTCGGCCTCAAACTCGACCCGCTTGCCGGTGAGCGGGTGAAGGAAAGACAGCTTCCACGCATGAAGCTGGAGCGGGGGATCGTCGATGCCGAGCGTTTGCGTGGGCGCTGGCGGAAGATCGGCGCGATAAACGGGATCGCCCACGACGGGAAAGCCAAGGTGCGCGAGATGGAGCCGAATCTGGTTCGTGCGGCCGGTGAGAAGCCGCGCTTGCAGCAGGGCCGTTCCCTCCGCGCGACGGGCGATGACCTCGAACTCCGTGCGTGCGGGCAGTCCTGCTTCGGGATCGATTTCGCGCAGGCCGATGTCGCGCGGCTCGTCGCTGATCGGCGCGGTGCACAAGTGCTGGTTCCATGCGGGATGGCCGGTGACGTTGACGAGATACGTCTTCTGGATTTCACCGCGTGCGAATTGCGGCTGGAGAATCCCAGCGAAGTGCCGCGTGCGCGCGATGACGAGGAGACCGGTCGTATTGGCATCGAGCCGATGCGCGGCGCGCGGTTTCTGCGGGTAATAGACCTGCTGCAAAATGTGCTGAAGCGTGTTGCGATTGAACCGGCCGCTGGGATGCACGGGCAGCGGCGCGGGTTTGTGGACGACGAGGATCGCTCCGTCCTCGTGCAGGATACGGAGGTCGGCACTCACCTCGGGCTCGACGATGTTGGGCTGGAGGGCGTAATAACGCTCGCCCGTCTTGACGCGATGATCGGCCGCGACGGGCCGCGCCTGCGCATCGAGCAACTGGCCCCCGGCGAACCGGCTCGCCCACTCCGCGCGCGGCACGTGGCGGAAAATCTCCGCGAGGCAATCGAGCAGCGTCGCGCCGTTTTGCTCCGGCGGGATGAGGACCGGTTTGCGGTTGTCGTAGGGGATCGAACCGGGCAGCGGCGTGGTGGCGTGGCGGATTTGTTCCTGGCGTGCACACAACGTTGCCGCCATCTGCTCCGCCGTGGTGGCGAAGCAGTAGGGACACGATTCGCCGGCGACGTAACGCCCATCGGCCTGGTCGTCGGCCGTCAGCGGCGTGAGGCACGCAAAGCACTGCAGGCTCTCCGTTTCGCGCAGGGCGGGGTCGACGCCAACGCGCTGGTCGAAGACGAAGCACTCGCCGTCGTAATGCGCGCCGCCGACCTCCTCAAAATATTTCAGGATCCCGCCGTCGAGCTGGAAGACATTGAGGAAGCCCTCGCGTTCCATGAACGGGCCGGCCTTCTCGCAGCGGATGCCGCCCGTGCAAAACATGACGATGGGTTGCTGCTTCATCGGCGCGGGCAGTTTTCCCACTGCGGCGGGAAACTCACGAAAGTGGTCGAGGCCCAGCGTCTTCGCGCCGCGGAAGGTGCCGAGCTTCACCTCGTAATCGTTGCGCGTGTCGAGCAGCGTGACGGGCCGGCCCTCATCGAGCCACTGCTTCAACGTCGCCGGCGCGATCTTGCGCGACGTCCGCTTCTGCGGCTCGATGCCCGCGACGCCGAACGCGATGATCTCTTTCTTGATCCGCACCAGCATGCGGTTGAACGGCTGCTGATCGCTGACGCTGATCTTGGGCGCGAGGTCCTCCAGCCCCGGCACCGCGCGCAGCTCCGCCAGCAGCAGGTCGATCTCCGCTGCCCCGCCCGCGACGAAGAGGTTGATGCCCTCGGTGCTGAGCAAAATCGTGCCCTTCAAATTCCACGCGCGGCACTGCTCCACCAGCCGCCCACGCATCTCCTTCAGCCCGCCCAGCGAGGCGAACCGGTAGGCGGCGATGTTGGTGATGGTAGACATGATAGACTGGCGATTATCTGGCGTTGGATTTTTAATTGGTAGAGAAAAAATAAGCGGATCAGCCGATTGGGATTCGGGTAGCCCGGACAACTCGAGACCTTTGCGAAAGTCCGTCTGAATAAGCCGAAGGCTTTACAGAGCCGTAGCCGGTGGTCAGACCGCAGCAGCGGTCGCCACCACCG
>CAZZWT010000368.1:0-2261 GCA_964657775.1 uncultured Candidatus Methylacidiphilales bacterium
CCGCTGGATGATTGTCGCAGGAGAACAAGACCATCGCATCGCCGTGATGAAGATCGATGCGGCCTCGGGACAACTCACGGCTACGAAGGAAGAGGCCACTGTCGGCAGCCCGGTGTGTGTGCTCTTCGCGCGCAAACCTTAGGCGGTCTTGCCCAAAATGTGCGCGCCGCTGACGGAGTGAAACCGCTCCGGCTCGACGCGCGCGCCGGTCGGCAGCGGGAAGAACAGCGAGAGCGTGGTGCCTTCGCCGATGCGCGAGGTCAGGTCAATGAAGCCGTGGTGCGCTTCCATCAAACCGAAGACCACAGCCAAGCCGAGGCCCGTTCCTTTTCCCGCTGGCTTCGTGGTATAAAAGGGCTCGAAGATGCGGGACTGTGTTTCCTCGTCCATGCCCATGCCGGTATCGGTGACGTTGACGCGCAAGTAGCGGGTCTCCTTCGTCTGCGAAACTTCGCTCGGCATCGAGGCGAATTGAATTAGGTCCGTGGAAATAGTGATGGTGCCGCCCATCGGCATCGCATCGCGGGCGTTGCCGATCAGGTTTGTCAGCATGCGATCGATCTGCCCCGCGTCGGCCAGCACATCGGGCATGTTCTCTTCCAAATTCAGCGCGATCTTCATATTCTCCGGCAGAGTCTTGGCAATTAAACGAGTCGTCTCACGAATTTGGACGGCGAGGCTCGTCAGCTCTAGGCGCGCCTCCGTTCTGCGTGCGAAGACGAGCAACTCCTGCATCATTTCGCAACCGTTGTCCGTCGCGCGATTGAGCCGCTCGGCGATCTGCATCACCTGCGCGGGATCATCGGCCACCGTGGGCAGTTCGCTGATGTTGAGTTTGAGCAACTGCAACAAATTCCGGAAATCGTGGACGATCCCGCCGGCGAACGTGCCGATCGCCTCCAGCTTGCGCGCGTGACGAAGTTGCGCCTCCATCGCGCGGCGCGCACGACGGCCCTCGGCCTCGCTAAGAGCCCGGCGTACGGCGGGGATCAGCTTCACCAGCTGATGCTTCAAAACGTAGTCGGTCGCGCCGTCCTGCAACGACTGAATCGCCGTCTCCTCGCCGATCGTGCCCGAGACAAAGATGAAGGGAATCTCCGGCTTCGTCGCCTGCGCGATGTGCAGCGCATCGAGGCCGTAAAAATTTGGCAGCGTGCAGTCGGATAGAATCAGCTCGCACTTCGATTGCCGCAGCGCGCGGACTAACTGGCCCCGCGTTTCGACCCGCTCGAGACGGACATCGAACCCATCGTTGCGCAACATGTGCTGCACCAGTTCACAATCTTCCAGTGAGTCCTCGACGTGGACGATATGGAGCGGAGTTTTCATGCGGTAGATTAAAAATAAACCCTGTCCGGAGGCGCGCAAACGGAACATACCTCACGCGATCTAAGTGAACCAGAGGCGAGTAGTGAGGCGTTTTTCCGGATTTGCAGACCTGCGCATTCCCGTTATCTTGGCCTACTTATGGACAGCCTCCCTTTTGTGAAGATGAGTGGTGCGGGCAATGATTTCGTCGTCATCGACAACCGCGACTTGAGGAACACGTTGACAGCGGAACAGATCGGCTGGCTCTGCGACCGCCACTTCGGCATCGGCGCCGATGGCCTGCTCGCGGTCGAGCCTTCCGACACGCCCGACGCCGATTACCGCATGCGCTATTATAATGCGGATGGTGGCGAGGCCGAGATGTGCGGCAACGGCGCCCGCTGCTTCGCGCGCTTCGTTCATCCGCTGCGCCGGGTCAATTACGAGCAGGTCCGTTTCCTCACGCCCGCAGGTTTGATCACCGGCGAATACTTGGGCGATGATGTGCGCATCAACCTGACCTCGCCAACCGACATTCGCACGCACCAACGGGCCGATTTTGGCTGGGGCGAGATCGAGTATCACTTCATGAACACGGGCGTGCCGCATGCAGTGGTCCATGTCGCCGATGCCGACTCGGCCGACGTCGTGGCTTGGGGCCGCGCGATCCGGTACAGCCCGATTTTCCCGCGCGGCACGAACGTCAATTTCGTGCAGGTCACGCCCTCGAATGAGCTGATCGTCCGCACCTATGAGCGCGGCGTGGAAGGCGAAACTCTGGCGTGCGGGACGGGTGTCGTCGCCTCGGCGTTGCTGACGAGTCGCGTGAATCATCTTGCACTTCCACTCTGCGTGAAGGTTCGCGCGGGCGATGTGCTGACGGTGGATGCGGGTGTGGAAGGTGACGGTTATCGCGATGTGACGTTGACCGGCCCGGCGATCGAAGTATTTTC
>CAZZWT010000369.1:0-2248 GCA_964657775.1 uncultured Candidatus Methylacidiphilales bacterium
AGCCACGCGCCTCCTCGACAACGAAATGATCCGCACGATTCACCAACCGGAAGGTTTCATGATCCGGACGAAATCCCGCCGAGGTACTTCGGTTTGCTTCGCGCATTTTAAAACGTCGAAACTTAAGGAGGGCGATCATGTTGGAGTGGCGTGCATCAATGGCAGCCCGGAAAAGCCAAATGCTGAGGTTCGTACGCTTCTGCAACAATTAAACCGCTTCAGAAAGACATCGAACGGAGTCTGCCATCTAACCGTGTCCGGTAGCACGCGACTTTACCGAATCGAAGGCCACCCCTCGCTTCATGCGGAGATAAAAATGAAAAAAAAGGGCGATTCGGTCGGCAAATTATTCGTGGGCTCGCGATGGATTGGGCAGGCCGTTATTTTTGCCGACGAGGAAAATCCCCAAAGCGGCAGAACGAATCGCGTCCGAGACTAGCTCTTCACCCAATCCGGTGAAAAGGGATGCGGCTCGATCGAATGCAGCGCCTCGGCGCCGTGCAGCTTCGCGCGGGTGTAGAGCTGCCATTGGCGCGCGAAAACCTTGTCCCAGGAGAAGCGGGCATGGACCATCTCGGAGGCCTTTGCGCCCATGGCGGGGAGGTCGAGGTGCTCGTAACGCTCGATGGCGCTGGCGATTTCCTCCGGGTCGTTTTTCTTCGACCAGAGATCGAGGCCGACCATGATGTTGGCGTCCATGAAGCTGCCGCTGACGCCGACGCAGGGCAAGCCGCACGCCTGCGCCTCGAGCACGACGAGGCCGAAGGTCTCGCACACGCCCGGGTGGATGAAGAGATCGGCCGCGTGATAATAATCGGCGAGCTTGGCGTTGTCCTGGATGTAGGAGCGCCACGTGAGCGCGCCGGTCTTGTGCCGCGTGGCGGGCAGGATGCGGCGCAGCGGGCCATCGCCAACAATGACGAGGTGATAGGTGTTGGGATGCCGCGCGTGCAGCGCCTCGAAGGCGGCGAGCAGCATCTCGATATTTTTTTCCGGCGAAAGGCGGCCGACGTAAAGCAGGATTTTTTTGTCACGCGGCAAGTCGAGTTCCTCGCGCAGCGAATCATGCCGCTTGATGGGATGAAACGCCTTCGTATCGACGCCGAGATTGAGCGTCACGGTGTTCGTCACGCCCCAGTTGTGGAGGAGTTGGCGCAGATGCTCCGACGGCACGAGCGTGGCGGTGAATTTGCTGTAGAGATTGACGATGTAATCTTCGGCGTAATTCATCACCGCATCGCGAATCCACGGGCCGCCGAACTTCGCCGCCGTGCGCAGGTACGCCTCGGGAAAATGGGAGTGGTAGAAACCGAAGACAGGCGCGTGGAGTTGCACGCCGGCGCGCAGGCAGGTCCACGACAGATGATAGGGATCGCCCGACTCGATGATGTCGGGCCGGATGTCATCGAGGATATCGAGCACCAGCTTCGGACTCAGGATCAGCCGGTAGCGCGACGGGTAGCGCGAGAAAAAATCAAGCCGCGGCGAGCGGATGGTGTGGAGATGGAGCCGACCCTCGCGCGTGTAGCGGGTGTCGCTGCCGGGGATGATGAGGTAGTGCTCATCGCGCGTGTGCTGGAGGACGTGCTGCCGCTTCTCCGAGATGTAACGCTTCACGCCGCCACTGACCGGCGAGTAAAACTGGGTGACGTCGCAGATCTTCACGGATCAACCGGACTTATTGCCCTGGCCGTTGATATCGAAAAGAGACGAGACCGATTCGCCACCGTTAATGCGCTTGATCGCCTCGCCCAGGATGCCGGCGACGCTGAGCACGGTGAGCTTGAATCCAGGCACGGGCCGCACGATGGTGCTGTTCGTGCAGATGAGCTCGTCGATAACCGATTCCTGCAGCCGCTTGATCGCCATGTCCGTCAACAGGCAGTGCGAGACGGCGGCGAAGACCCGGCGCGCACCCTTGGCCTTGACCAGCTTCGCGGCGGCGCTCAGCGTGCCGCCGGTCTCGGTCAAGTCATCGACCATGAGGACGTCTTTGCCCTCGACATCGCCGACGAGATATTGCGATTCGACCGAGGTGGCACTGGTGCGGCGCTTGGCCACGATGGCGAGCTCGGTATGGAGCAACTGCGAGTAGGCCGAGGCCATCTTCATGCCACCGACATCGGGGGAAACGACGACGAGGTTGTCGAGCTTGAGGGTGGCGAGGTAGCGATAAATGACCGGCGCGGCGTAAAGGTGATCGACCGGGATGTCGAAGAAGCCCTGGATCTGCTGCGCGTGGAGATCC
>CAZZWT010000370.1:0-2202 GCA_964657775.1 uncultured Candidatus Methylacidiphilales bacterium
GATCGCTTCCTGTCGCTACGCCGAGCCTTCGCGACCCGGGCAGCAAGTAGCCCGGGCCACCCGACGACGTGCGCCCTAGTTCAATCTGCGCGAACCCATGTTCCCTTCCCCATGGAGCGCGTGGCGTTGCTTGTTGATCCTCACCGCGGTCCTCGTCATCTACGCGCCTGCGCTGGCCGGTGGGTGGTTCTGGGATGATTCGGCGCTGATCGTAAACAACACCGATCTCCGCACGTTCTCCGGCCTCCGCTCCATCTGGGCCTTCTATGCCGACTGGCCGCTCAGCGCCACCGCATTCTGGATCGAGTGGCATCTCTTTGGCCGGTTCCCCTTCGGCTATCACGCCGTCAACATCGCGCTGCACACGGCCAACGCCTTTCTCGTCTGGAAAGTTTTCAGCCGCCTCGGCCTCCGCTGGGCGTGGCTCGGCGGACTCCTCTTCGCCGTGCATCCGCTCGCGGTCGAGTCGGTCGCGTGGGCCAGCGAGTTGAAAAACACGCTCTCGCTTTTCTTTTCCCTTCTTTCTCTTCTCGGGTGGATGGATCTTCAGGAAGCGAAAGGCAGCTACCTGCGCGCGCTGCTTTTCTACACCATCGCGCTTTTGGCAAAAACGTCCGGCCTCATGATGCCCGCCGTATTCCTGCTTTACGCGTGGTGGAAGAACGGCGCCATCACCGCGCGCGATCTCAAGCGCACGATTCCCTTCTGGCTCATCGCGCTCGCGCTCGGACTCATCACCGTCCACTTCCAATCCGACGCCTCCGCCGAATCCGCCGCCATCCACGCACGCGGTATGGTGGAGCGGTGCACCCTTTCCATCATCGCCTTCAATTTCTATCTCAGCAAATTCCTGTGGCCCGCGCCGCTCATGCCGATTTATCCGCCGCCCCACACCCTGGCCGAATTGCTCACATTTCCTCTCACCGTTTTTCTGGCCACGGGACTGCCGAGTTTTCGCCAGCGGGGCTGGTATCGCCACGTCCTCCTCGGCGTCGGCTTTTTCGCCCCCGCGATTCTCCCCGTCCTCGGCCTCGCCGACATGAACTATCTCAAGTTCAGTCTGGTCGCCGATCGCTTCAGCTACCTGCCGATGATCGGTCTGATCGGTCTCGCCGTTGCGGGTCTTGAAACGATCTCGCGCCGCATCGGTCCCATCCTGCGCTTGGTGTTCGTCGTAACCATCACGTTGCTCGCCGTCACCCTGGCATGGACCGCCCACACTTACGCCGCCCGCTTCGCCGATGAGCAAAAAATGTGGGCCTACAATATCCAGCTCAATCCCTCCGCTTGGGCCGCGCATAATAATCTTGGCTTTGCCCTGCTCCAATCCGGTCGGGTTCCGGAAGCGCGGCGCGAATTCGAGACGGCCTTGTCCCTCAATCCCAACTCCGCGGACGCGCACAACAACCTCGGCGTCGCGCTGATGCAGGCGGGCCAGGACGCGGCCAGCCTCAGAGAGTTCGACACCGCGCTGCGCCTCGATCCGGACAACCCCTCGGCTCAACAAAATCGGCAGGAGGTCCTTGGGAAAGTGCGGCCAGATGAGCGCTAATTGCTTGAAAACAATAGTTGACTAAAGTGGCGCTATTGTTTACAATAGTGTTAATGACCTTTTCTCTTTTCCGTTCCACCAAATCAACTGCCGACCCAAGTAAGTTTTCGCCGACCGAGCCCCTGTCTCACCCCATAACACTTAAATCTTGCCTGGTCTCAGTTGGTCTCGAGATGTCTCACATGGGGGACCATTTTGGAAGTGCGACAACCTGAGTCTCCCGCTACAGTCGCGCATGCCCTTCACCCCACGACTTGCCATCGTCACCGCCTCCGGCGTGAAAGAGGCGCGGAAACTCGCGAAGGGCATCCTTGAAGAAAAGCTCGCCGCGTGCGTGAACCTCATCCCCAACGTCGAATCGCACTATTGGTGGAAAGGTAAACTCGAAAAGGCAAACGAGGTCACGCTGCTCATCAAGACCTCGCGCGAACAATTCCAGACGCTGGCCGGTTACGTCCGCAAACATCACTCCTATGAGTGCCCGGAAATCGTCGCCATCGCGCCGAACGAGATCTCGCCCGCGTACCGATCGTGGTGGGATGAAGCGATGATGAAGGAGTAGGTTCCCTGGGTGGCCCGGACAACTTGAGACCTTTGCGAAAGTCCGAGTAGGCTGTTTTTAGCAAGCCGGAGGCTTGCCCTAACCGTAG
>CAZZWT010000371.1:0-1850 GCA_964657775.1 uncultured Candidatus Methylacidiphilales bacterium
CAGATCCCTTGATTTGATTCCAAGATGCAGGCAGGCGCTGGCCGCGCGAGCACTTGCGCTAATTACCGCCATCCGAAGCTCGTCCAAACTCACTATTTTGCTGACGAGACTTATCTCGTTGTCTCTTCTGAATAGTTCCAACTCGCAGAGGTCGGGAGTAATTTTAAGTATCCGAACCTCAAAGGGACCATCCATGAAAAAGAGCTTTTCTTGATCGACATCCTTTGAGACGAGATGGTGAATGTTTTCCAGCCAGCCTCTAAGCATCACCAAAACCAAGTCGGACCAATTCTTCTCTGGAAAGCACTGGCCCTCGATTTCGATCCAGATCGTGCCCCAGACGGCACCGCCTGGAGACGACTGAGCAAAGGCATCAGGATCGATGATGACCTTCACGAGGTTTATTGACTTTACGCCTTAAACTCCGCCACGTGCTTCACGAATTCGTTCGCGCGTTGCCGGAGGGCGAGGTCGTCGCCGGCTTCGTAGAGGCCGCCGCCGATGAGGAGGATCACTTCCTCGCCGTAGAAGGCGAGCACCTCGGCCACGTTCTGGTATTTGATGCCGCCGGCGGGCATCGGAAGCGTGGGGAGGAGGCTCGGCTCGTCGGGCCGCGTGAGCGAGTCGGCGAGGGCGCGGCAGGTGTCCTTGCTGTAGGAGAAGCGGCCGCCAAAATTGGCGAAGATGGTCGCGTCGGCGCCGTAGAGCGGGAAGATTTTGCCATAGAGAAGCTCCGGCGCGATGCGCGTGGCGCCGCCAAAACTGGGGTGGGCGATGACCGGCACGGCGGCGTGCTCGGCCACGACTTCGGCCATGAAGGGCAGGCCGAGGAGCATCGGCGCCATCATCACGGCGCAGCAGCCCTCGTTCTGCGCGAACTTCAGTTGCTCCAGCACCACCGAGGGCGTGCCGATCAGGTTCGGCACGTAGATCGTCTGCCGGCCCGTCGATTTGTTCGCGTCATGCACCGCCTTTTGGCAGGCGCGCACGCGGTCCTTGAAGGGATGGAAACTTTGGTTCGCGAGGCCGTGGTCGTCTTTGATGATATCGATGCCGGCATGGGCAAAAAGCGCGCACAGGGTTTGCAGGCGATCGACGCTCAGGCCGATCGGCTTTAGCGCGGTGCTGGTCAGCGCGCGGCCGCGCACGCCGGTGATGTGGCGCAGGCCGGCGGTGCCGAATTGCGGGCCGGGCAGCGCCTTCGCGTGGTCAGGCCAATCCTTGACGCTGGGCAGTTTGAGATCGACCAGCTTGACATGCTCCTGGATCGACGAGTTGCCGAAGAGGACGTTCTGGAATTGCGCGGGATCGCTGCCCGTGGCGCTGATGGGGAAATCGATTTCGACGGCGTGCTTGTCCGCGCCGATGGTCTTCACCGAGACCTCGCGGCCCACGATGTTCTCGAGGACGAATTTGTCGCGCAAGGCGGCGCGGGGGAGCTCGACGGTCTGCTCGAGCAGCAGCGATTCCAGGCGGGCATCGAGGTCGGGTTGGTTCGCGGCGGTAACGTGATAAGTCACGCGCAAGGCAGGCCAGGGGGCAGGGGAGGAGGACGCAGTCATGGGCTGGGTATTCTAAGGGATTCGGCGAATGAACGCACGAATTAACCTATTGTCTGGGTGTTTCGCGCAACGGCGCAATCGCGCAATGGGAAAAGGGCGAACATCTCTCGTTCCCAAGTTTCACTTGGGAACGCTCTTGTTCCTCGCGAAATTTTATTTCGCGCTGACGTTTCACCCTCGGTCTCACACGGATCAGCAACAAAGTTGCGCGGACAATTGCGTTCCCAAATGAATGAACCTGTCTCGAAAAAGCGGACAGAGGATTGGGTAAGGAAGTGTTTTAGGTGT
>CAZZWT010000372.1:0-1847 GCA_964657775.1 uncultured Candidatus Methylacidiphilales bacterium
CTCCTGTGGCTCAGCTAGTCGCTTCGCCACCCGGACAACGAGTTGTCCGGGCCATCCAATCGCCTGGCGAACCTTTTCCGCCCCGGATTTAGGCTTGAATCCGGCCCCGCGTGATTTATGCTTCACCTCCGCGCCCAAGCAGGGCGCACGTTAATGGCGATCGTAGCTCAATGGTAGAGCTCCAGTTTGTGGTACTGGCTGTTGCGGGTTCGAGCCCCGTCGATCGCCCATTTGCTCCGAAGAGCAGAATTATTTCGCAGCGAGGCCGCAGGTCTCGCGATAAACCTCGAGATAAGCTGCGGACATGGCCTCCACGGTCCAGTTCTTCTGCGCATAGGCGGAAATCTCGCCGGCTTTCGGTGCATCGGGCCGCGAGAGGAACGTGCGCACGCCGTCCGCCGCGCTCGGGTAATCGTCCAGGATGAGGAAATAGTCGCGCACGTCGCCCAGGGCGTTCCATGTCTCCTCAAACACCGCGCAGGGCAGGCCCTGGCTCATGGCCTCCTGCACCGTCAGCGGGAAACCTTCGCCGCGCGAGGGCAGGAGAAACAGGTCCACGCAGGAGAACAGGCTTTTCAGTTTCGCGGGGTTGACCCAGCCGATGTTCTTCACATTGGGCAGACCCCATTTATCGGGCGATTCCGGGCCCGTGCCGCACATGACAAAGTAGACGTCGGGCAGCTTTTGCACGATCTCACGCACGATGGAGAGGCCTTTCTTGAGGCTGTAACGGCCAGCGAAAATGACGATCTTCTGGTCGAGCGGGAGCCCGTTTTGCTCGCGCAGCTTGGCGACGGGCAGGGGATCGCGACCGGCGGCGAAAGTGGGATCGACCCCGTGCGGGATGTAATGAGGTTCCTTGCCGCGCGCCTTCAACATTTCAAAGATCGTGCGGTTGATGGTCACGATCGAATCGGCCATCGCGACGGTCGGCGTGACCATGAGCGCAAAGGCGGCTTGTTGCATGAGCTGGATCAGCGCGTGCTTGTAGTTGACCTTCCAGATGTGGATGGTGAGCACCGTTTTCTTGCCCTGTAGCCTGGCCATGAGGGCGGCGGCGAAGCTGATGAAATAGTAGCCATCGTGCAAATGGACGACGTCGCAGCCGGAAATTTCCTGCCAGAGCTTAAGGTAAGCCGAAGGTTTCGGCACTGGGATGGCCAGACGGAATTTCGTATCGAGGTTGTTCCAAACGGCGACGCGAATGGTTTCCGGCGCGGCTGGTTGCGCCGGGACGTCGCTGAGCAGCCAGCGGATGGGAACGCCGCGTTGGGTTTCCTCCTCAAAAATCCGCGCGACGGCCCGCTCCAATCCGCCCGGGTGGGGAGGGCCGTAGCTGGAAACGATCAGGACCTTGGGTGTTACACTGCTTGCGGGCATCGCTTTTACCTTGCGGGTTAAACCAGAAAAGTTCCCGCAGAAAGTAAGGGGGTTCTCAACCTCGGCGCTTCCCCTAAGACGCGAAATACGCATGTCGTGAGGCAGCACCTAGCCTGCCAAATATCAGCAAGGGAGAGAAATTCACGCGGCAGAACCAACAGGCGTGTTTGCTAAAAATGTTGGCGAGGCAACCTGGATTGAATTACTTTAGTCCCATGGCCAATCGCAAACTCGTCCTTCGTTTTTCCGGAGGCTCACCCTACAAGATCGCGGAGCAGGTGAAGCCCGGTTTGCAGGACGACTACGGCTTGCGCGTTCCCGAAGTGGAAGTGGGCAGTTGGATGGTCGATGAGATCAACTCCCGCACCACGGCGCTGGGCACGACCGCGTCGATTTCGATCATCGAGTACAAATCGATTCCGTATAAGGAAGCTTGAAGCTAACAGGTAGACAACGCAGACCCTCAG
>CAZZWT010000373.1:0-1736 GCA_964657775.1 uncultured Candidatus Methylacidiphilales bacterium
CTCAGGAAATAGGCATCGAAGATTTCCTTCGACCTCGACAACTCGGCTTCGGCGATCTTGTACAAATCGACCGGCTTGCCGAAATGCGCGAGCCACTTCAGTTGCTCGCCCTTCTGCAATTCCTCGAGCGTTTGGCGCGGACGACCGAACATGTCGAAGCCGCAGACATCGGCGACGCCGTCGCAGACATTGAGCACCACGGCGGTGACGTTGGCTTTTTTATCGGGCGGGACGGGCGAGCCGTCGTCGTTCACCAGCGGGCCGTGATGGCGCAGGATCGCCTCGACAATCCGCGCCGGCAGCAGCGAGCGGGACGCGATGGCCGCGCCGATTTCCGCATGGGTGTAGGGCTGGACGTCCCGCTCCGCCTCGTCGAGCGGCAAACCGGTATCAGCCAGTTGCGTGAATTCCTCGGGGAACGTGGTGGCCAGGAAGAGCCAGCCCATGTCGTGGATGAGGCCGGCCAGGTATTCGGTGCCGGTGACGGAGCCGTAGGAGCCGCTGATGCGCTCGGCCAGGCGCGCGACGAAGATGCTGCGCAGCCAGTATTGGTCCCACTCCGGCGGCAGGGTCCACGCGGCGTGCTGCTGGAAAACGGAGGCGTTGAAGACCTGCTCGCGGACGAACCTCAACCCGAGATGCATGATCGAGCCGGCGACGCTCTCGGTGGCCAGGCCGTAGGCGCCGGAGTTGGCGACCTTAAGCACGCGCGAGGAAAGCGCGGCATCGAGCTGGATGACCTCGGCGCATTCCTCCAGCGAGCTGCCGGGCGAGTTGACCAAGTGCCAGAGTTTGCCGCGTGGGCTGCTGGCCGAGGGGAGGATTTCGCCTTTGGATTCGAGCACTTGGATGAGGCGCTGGCGGAAGGCCGCCTTCACCGGATCTTCCTGCACGGGGAGAATGTCCGTATATTGGGGAGCGGTAGTCATGGGGATTTCTCCTGTGCTATCGGCATTTTGGCGGCGGGCTTGAGGACCATGGCAACACAGGTTGTGGTAGCCGCCGCACGCCGGGCGGCGGTGCGCCGGAGGCGCGTGTCAGACAGGGTAGGCCGGAAAACGAGTTATGCGGGCTACCTGATCGCCAACAAAAAAGCCCGTCGCTTGAACGACGGACCTTCGTTGGAATGGGTCGGGCTGGAAGCCGACCCTCCGTTTGACGATTTAAGCCGCGGGCGCTTCGGGCGCTGCCGCGTCCGCTGCGGGGGTCGCCTGACCGGGCAGCGTCTCGCCCACCTGGAAGCGGGTGAAACGGCGAATGATGATGTTTTCGCCGAGCTCCGCGATCTTGGCCGCGAGGAGATCGTTGATCGTCTTGGTGTTGTCCTTGACGAAGGTCTGCTCGAGCAGGCACTTCTCGCTGTAATACTTATCGACTTTGCCGGCGATGATCTTCTCGGCCACGGCGGCAGGCTTCCCCTTGGCCGAGGCGCTGGCGACATCGCGCTCGACGGCGAGCACGCTCTCCGGCACTTCATCGCGCTTCACGTAAATCGGGTTGGCGGCGGCGACCTGCAGCGTCACGTCCTTGACGAAGGCGCGGAAGCTTTCGTTGCGGGCGACGAAGTCGGTCTCGCAATTGATTTCAACCAACACGCCGACCTTGTCACCGACGTGGATGTAGGAACCGACGACGCCTTCCTTGGCTTCGCGGCCGGCTTTCTTGCCCTGCTGCGCGGCACCCTTCTTGCGCAGGATCGTCTCAGCTGCGGCGAGGTCGCCCTTGGCTTCGACAAG
>CAZZWT010000374.1:0-1519 GCA_964657775.1 uncultured Candidatus Methylacidiphilales bacterium
CAAGCATCGATCAAATGAACAAAGCTGAAGGCCGTCCCGGCGATGCCGATCGGCTTGCCCTCTTTGATCTGCGCGGAAAGCGTCTCGCGCAGCCGCGCGAACTCGATCGAGTTGTTCCTCATCCAAAATTGCCCGCGCGGGGTGCCATGGTGCTCGCGCCAGAAACCGAACATGGCGCTCAGCGACGAGTGCGGCGCTTCGGTCGGCGAGGGCGCAAGGAAATGAAGCCGGTCGATGAGGTCGAACAGGCCGATGCGGCGCGCGCCTTCGGTGCAGATGGCGCGATAGATATCCGTGCTGGCCAGATGTTGCCGCCCCGGCTGGCCCGTGGTGGTGCCGCTCGTCTCGTAGATGGCGGCCGGCTTCGGCAATCCGTGACAGTAAAGCACTTCCTTTTTAAAGAGGGCCTGCGGGACGGCGGGGATTTCCTTCCACGAACGGAACGCTTGCGGCGGCGTACCACGTCCGAGGCACAGATTCTTGATTGCCGGAACGCGCGCATATTGCGCGGCGAAGAGCTCCCAACAAAGCTCGCTCCACTTCGCCTCATTGAACGGCGTCAGCAACTCATGAATCCACGCGCGGCGACCGGCGGGTTCGGCGAATTTGAAACGGGTGGTCATGGCGGGAAGCTGGAGCGTAGCGGAAAACTCAGAATTTCCAAATGGAGACGGAGGCAGGTTTCGCACGGAGGCCGCGGAGACACGGAGGAGAAGGCATTTGATTCAGAGGTCGTTCATGGGATGGTAAAACGTTGTGAACACGAACTCGAAGATCCGATTGCAGAACGGACCGGCCATGCTGGTGATGGTGAAGGATGGAGTGGTTACCCATTTCAACGATATGGCGTTGCCTCACGCCGAGTTCGTCCGCCGCGCGACCGGGACGTTGCCCGAAGGCACCTGGGTCGGAACGGTGAGCAAGCTGCACAACGAGATTATGGGCATGACCTCGAAGCACTTTTTCGGCTATCAGCTTCCGGCGCCGGAGGATGTCGACTTGGCACTGAAAAATAAGTTTGAGTAATTCTCACGCTTCACTCGGTTTTGCTGCGTTATCTTAATTCGCTAAAAATACTGGAAATTTAGCGAAACGAAGAAACAGTTAGGAGATGAACGCCTACGAATCCCTCCAGCAACGCTCCCGCGAAATCGCCCTCTATAATAGTACCGCGAGTTTGCTCTCGTGGGACCAGGAGACCTACATGCCGGCCAAGGCGGGCGCGTATCGGGCGGAGCAACTCAGCCAGCTCGCGGGGCTGACACACCAGCTTGGCACATCGACGGAGGTCGGGGATTGGATCAAGGCGTGCGAGGACCATCTTCCGGCCACGGCGGACGAGAACGAGACCGCCCTGCGCGCCGCGAATGTCCGCGAGTGGCGCCGCGATTACGACCGCGCGACCAAGCTCCCGGCTCGCCTCGTCGAGGACATCGCGCGGACCACCTCGCTCGCGCGCGAGACCTGGGCCGAGGCCCGCCGCGATTCAGCGTTTGCCTCCTTCGCGCCATGGCTGGAG